>NZ_JBBNLS010000006.1:0-130468 GCF_040092305.1 Collinsella sp. CLA-ER-H6 | reverse complement strand
ATTCTTGACGGCCTGAACAATCGTCAATATCGGTCGGAGGGGTGGCTTTGTAAAGCCGTTTGTCTCCACCCGCGTAGCGGGTGGTTTAAAGCTGGCCGCTGCGCGGCCAGCGGACTAAAGTCTTGAACAAAAAAAGCCGCTCAACCAGCGGCTTTTCTTATTTCGGCATGAAAAAGGCGACCGCCCTTTGTGGACGGTCGCCTTTTTTAATTGTTGTGAAGTTTGCCTTAGGCGCGAGTCCTGATCTCCTCGAGCACCTTGGCAACAAACTCGTCAACGCTCATCTGAACGGTCTCGTTGGAGCGATCGCGGACGGAAATGTTGCCGGCCTCGACCTCCTTCTCGCCCAGGATGAGCATGTAGGGCACGCGGTCGATGCTGCGGGCCTCACGAATCTTGTAGCCGATCTTCTCGTCGCGGTCGTCGCAGACCACGCGGATGCCGGCCTCCTCCAGCTTGGCGCACACCTCGTGAGCGTAGTCGCGGCTCTTCTCGGAAACCGGAAGTGCCTTGACCTGCACGGGAGCCAGCCAGGTGGGGAACTTGCCCGCAAAGTGCTCAATCAGAATACCGATGAAGCGCTCGATGGAGCCAAAGCATACGCGATGCAGCATGATGGGGCGCTTCTTGGTGCCGTCGGCGTCCACGTACTCCAGATCAAAGTTGAGCGGCATCTGGAAGTCGAGCTGCACGGTACCGCACTGCCAGGTACGACCGAGCGAATCCTCCAGGTGGAAGTCGATCTTGGGGCCGTAGAAGGCGCCGTCGCCCTCGTTGACCTCGTAGTCCATGTGCAGCTGCTCAAGAGCGGTGCGAAGGCCCTCCTCGGCGCGCGCCCAGTCCTCGTCGGAACCCATAGAGTCCTCGGGGCGGGTGGAAAGCTCAACGTGGTACTTAAATCCAAACTTCTGGTACACGGAGTCGATGAGGTTGACCACACCCACGATCTCGTCGGTCAGCTGGTCGGGACGCACAAACAGGTGGGCATCGTCCTGGTTAAAGCAGCGAACGCGGAACAGGCCGTGCAGGGCGCCGCGCAGCTCGTGGCGGTGCACCAGGCCAATCTCGCCGGCGCGGATGGGCAGCTCGCGGTAAGAGTGCGGCTTGGAGGCGTACACCAGCACGCCGCCCGGGCAGTTCATGGGCTTAATGCAGTACTCTTCGTCGTCGATGACGGTGGAGTACATGTTGTCCTTGTAGTGGTCCCAGTGGCCCGAGGTCTTCCACAGCTGCTTGTTCATGATGAGCGGCGTGGAGATCTCCACGTAGCCGGCCTTGTGGTGGATCTCGCGCCAGTAGTCCAGCAGCGTGTTCTTAAGAATCATGCCATTGGGCAGGAAGAACGGGAAGCCGGGGGCCTCGTCGCGCATCATAAAGAGGTCCATCTCGCGGCCGATCTTGCGGTGATCGCGCTTCTTGGCCTCCTCCAGCATGTGCATGTGCTCGTCGAGCTCTTCCTTAGTGGCAAAGGCGACGCCGTTGATGCGGGTGAGCATCTTGTTGTCCTTGTCGCCCTTCCAGTAGGCGCCCGAGACGCCGGTGAGCTTAAAGGCCTTCAGCGCCTTGGTGTAGCAGATGTGGGGGCCGACGCACATGTCGATGTAGTCGCCCTGCTGGTAGAAGGTGATGCGGGCGTCGTCGTCCAGGTCACCGATGTGCTCGACCTTGTACTTCTCGCCGCGCTCCTCCATAAGGGCGATGGCCTCGGCACGGGGCTTCTCGTACACGGAGAACTTAAGGTTCTCCTTGACGATCTTCTTCATCTCGGCCTCGATCGCGGGGAAGTCGTCCTCGCTGATCTTGACGCCCTCGGGCAGGTCGACGTCGTAGTAGAAGCCGTTGTCGGTCGCGGGGCCATAGGCAAAGTCGGCCTCGGGGTACAGGCGCTTGATGGCCTGCGCCATGATGTGCGCGGCGGAGTGACGGATGACGTGCGTGACCTCGTCCTGCGGGAGCTCGGCCACCGAACCGTCATTGTAGAGTGCCTTCATGGGTATGTTTTCTCCTCTCGGATGCCTGATGCAAGTGCGTGCGATGCGCTCGGCGTTTTTGACTTGCATCATTATAGGCAGGTTGCCTTGGTATACAAGCGCCCGCCGCACCTTAATGGCACGGCGGGCGATTTTCTACGCATGCTTCATCGTGTGGGGGCGGGGCGCAGGGTGCGCGTGGCTTACGGCCGGCCCGGCGATGGATGCGTTACTGGATGCGAGTTCGGCAGTAGGGGCAGACCTTCCAGTGCGCATCGAGCGGGCGATGGCAGCTGGGGCAGACGTTGCGAACCTGGGTATCGCACACCGGGCAGACGACGAAGTCCTTCTCGATGGGCGCGCCGCACTGCGGGCAGGTGCCGTACTGGGCAAGCTGGCGCTCGCGCAGGGCCATGTCCAGCTCCTGCTCCTCGCGGTCGGACGCGTAGGAGTGCGGGCGCAGGACCAGGTAGGCGATAAGGCCCACAAACGGGATGAGGGCGATGATGCCCCAAGCCACGTAGGCGCTGGCGCCGCGGCGGCGAGCGTCGATGAACACATAGACGACCGACAGCACATACAGGGCGATGATAAAGCCAACAAAGGCATAGACGACGCCCATAAGCTGCGGCGACATGAGCTCGGACATGTACTTGGACATTACGGGTACCTTTCGGAATATTAACAGTTCGGTCAAGTTTACCACGGGGTTTGTTTATATGGGACCACGGCTAGGGGCGGGGCTGGCGCGGACACAAACATCTCAATCTGTAACAGTTAGGAGCGGAATCCGGGTCTAGATGTTACAGATCGAGACAAACGGAGGGCCCGCCAGACTAACGTCTCGATCTGTAACATCTGGAACCCAAATCCTCGTCTAACTGTTACAGATCGAGACGAACGGTTGCCGTAGTTATCGGCAGACGAGGTTGTCGACGTTGCTGGGTCTCCCCTCGTCTGCCGTTGGCGGGTGTTGCGGGGCTGTTCGCCGCATTGCCGCCGCGCTGGGGGCACGCAGACCGTAGGATGGTCTTATTGACAGCCTGTCAACTCGTCCGGGAGGCACTGTGGCAGAAACGTTTGATATCGCGATTGTGGGCGCGGGCATCACGGGATGCGCCATCGCGCGGCAGCTCGCACGCTATGACCTGTCCATCTGCGTGGTCGAGGCGGCCAACGACATCGCCCTGGGCGCATCGAAGGCAAATGGCGGCCTGGCGCACGCCGGCTACGATCCGGCGTCGGGAACCGTAAAGGCACAGGTCAACGCCCGTGGCTGCGAGTTGTACGGCACGTGGGCTCAGGAGCTAGGCTTTCTGTTCTGCCGCACCGGGTCGATGGTGCTGGGCTTTAACGACGAGGACCGCGCGCACTTGGAAAAGCTGCGGCGCAACGGCCTTGCCAACGGCGTGCCCGAGCTGTCAATCGTCGGACCCGACCGCATCCGCGAGCTGGAGCCGCGCGCGAGTGCCGATGCAACGTGCGCGTTATGGTGCCCCTCGACTGGGTTTGTCGACCCGTTTGAGGTTGCCATCGCCGCGCTGGAGAACGCCGTGGCCAACGGGGTGACGTTTATGCGGTCCGCGTCGGTGGAAGCAATTGAAGTCGCGGGCTCGGGCGACGACGCGCACTTTACGCTGGCGACCCCCGCTGGCAACGTGCGCTGCCGCTACCTGATCAACGCCGCGGGCAGCGGCGCGGCCGACATCTCGCATATGGCGGGCGCCGAGGAGTTCCAGATGGTCTGGCGCCAGGGCAACATCGTGGTGCTTGACAAAGAGCCGCGCACGCTCATGCCGCTCTACCCCGTTCCGACGCCAGTGTCGAAGGGCGTTATCGTCACGGGCACCGTGCACGGCAACACCGTGATCACCGCCACGGCTGCCGTGCGCGAGCCGGGCGACACGCAGACCTATGCGAGCGATGTGAACGCGCTGCTGACCGGCGCGCGCAAGCTGGTGCCCGATCTGGATACGCGCCGCGTGGTGCGCGCATTTGCCGGCGGGCGTCCGGTCATTCAGGGAACGAACGACTTCTTTATTGGGCAGTCGGCCGTGGTGCCGGAGCTGTTCCAAGCGTCAGGCATTCAGTCGCCGGGTGTGGCGAGCGCGCCGGCCATTGCCGAGCGTATGGAACAGGTGTTGCGCGATGCCGGCGTGCCCCTGCGCGAACGGGACGATTGGGACCCGATTCGCCGCGCGCCGGATGACTTTGACCGCGCACCGCTGGCGCGCAAGGAGGAGCTGATCGAGTCCGATCCCGCGTGGGGCCAGATTATCTGCCGCTGCGAGACGGTGCCCGAGGCCGAAATCGTGGCCGCGATCCGACGCCAGCCGGGCGCGGTTTCGGTCGAAGGCGTCAAGCGCCGCTGCCGGGCCGGCATGGGTCGGTGCCAGAGTGGCTTTTGCCAGAGCCGCGTGGTGGCGATCATCGCGCGCGAGCTGGGCTGCGACCCCAGCGAGGTGCTGTTGGAGGATACCGGATCTTGGTTGGTTGAGGGACCGCTAAAGGGGGTGCGCTAGGATGGCAACGTTTGATATGCGCGACGGACGCGCGGAGGCCGGAGCTGTAGCGTCGGTGTCGACGCAGGCCTTCGACGTTGTCGTCATCGGAGGCGGCCCCGCCGGCATGGCGGCCGCGCTGGCCGCGCATAAGGCCGGCGCGCGCGTGGCCATCGTGGAGCGCGAGCAGCACCTGGGCGGCATCCTCCGTCAGTGCATCCACCCCGGCTTTGGCCTGTCGCACTTTAAACAGGAGCTCACCGGTCCCGAGTACGCACAGCGCTTTATCGACCAGGTGCACGCAACCGACATTGTGCTGTTCCTGAATAGCATGGTGATTGGGATTGATTCAGGCGAGTGCGCGTCGGGTGCAGACGAGAGCGCAGAAGATGGCGTCACCCATACCGTCACGCTCATGAGCCCTGCCGGCATGCTGCAGCTCACCGTGCGCGCGGTCGTCCTTGCCATGGGCTGCCGTGAGCGCACCCGCAGCGAGATCAAGATCCCCGGCAGCCGACCCGCCGGCGTGTTTACGGCCGGCCTAGCGCAGCGATACATCAATATCGAGAACCTCAAACCCGGCTCGCGCGCCGTCATTTTGGGCTCGGGCGATATCGGGCTGATCATGGCGCGCCGCTGCACGCTCGAGGGGATTTCCGTCGAGGGCGTATACGAGCTCATGCCGTACGCCAACGGACTGCGCCGCAATGTGAAGAACTGCCTGGACGACTTTGGAATTCCGCTGCACCTGTCCACCACCGTCACACGCGTGATCGGGCACGACCGCGTGGAGGCCGTCGAGGTAAGCCAGGTCGACGAGCGCTTGGCGCCCATTCCGGGGACCGAGCGCATTGTTCCGTGTGACACACTGCTGCTTTCGGTGGGTCTGATTCCCGAGAACGAGCTTTCGGTGGGCGCGGGCGTTGAGCTTGACCCACATACGCGCGGCGCCGTGGTGGACCAGAGCCTGCAGACGGGCGTACCGGGCATCTTTGCCTGTGGCAACGTGCTGCACGTGCACGACCTGGCCGACAACGTAACGACCGAGTCCGAGAGGGCTGGCGCAGCTGCAGCGGCGTACGCGCTGGGGACCGGCGCGGGCACCGTTCCGGACTGGGAGCTCACTGTCTCCCCTGCCGGCATCGCTGGCTACGCGCTGCCGGGACGCATTACGACTGTGACACTCACCAGACTCAACTTCCGCGTGCGCCGACACGTCGACGCCGCCCGCGTACGAATCCTAGCCGACGGCAAGGAGCTGTTCGCCGGCAAGGTCCGAGCGTTTAAGCCGAGCGTTATGGAAAGCTTCCCGCTGCCGGCAAAGATGATTCAGCGCACACTCGACCTGGGTGCCAGCGAGATTGTCCTATCCGTCGACCCCGTCGAGGAGGCATAAACTATGAGCGATAACGTGATCGAAACGCTCAAGTTCAACTGCACCATCTGCCCATCCGAGTGCCTCCTGACCGTGGAGGTGGAGCGTGACGCAGACGGCGCCGTGGCAGAGGTGCGCTCCGTGACCGGCAACAGATGCCCGCGCGGTGATAAGTTCGCACATCAGGAGCTCACCTGCCCCATGCGCGTGCTCACCACAACCGTGGCCGTATCTGGCGGCGACGAGGCGCTGCTACCCGTGCGCACGGCCGAAGCCATCCCGCTAGAACTCCATGCCCAAGCCATGGCCCTCATCCGAGGCCTGGTCGTCAACGCCCCCATCCGCATGGGCGACGTCGTGCTAGAGAACCTCCTAGACACCAACATCAACCTAATCGCCAGCATGGACATCGACCCAGCCTAAGCAGCTCATTTGGGACGAGGCTCTTTTAGCTACCCCACCATCCACCCGGTCCTCCTCCGCAGTTGCGGTGAAATACGGACTGTTTTATGGCTTCAGGCCGCTAAACAGTCCGTATTTCACCGCAACTTATGAGGGCCGCACGGGATGCAAAGGAATGTCCCGAAGTGCCGGCATAAAAGGAAATTCCCTATCTGCCGGGCATGGGATACCATGGTGGCACCCTAGCGAAAGGACGATGTATGGCACATGTTGATGACCAGCGTGTGGCGCGCGTGCTCGATGCACTCGAGGCTCAGCACCCCGGCGCGCAGCTGCTCGTAAACGACCCATGGTCGATCTATTACCTGACCGGCTTTTATGCCGATATGTTCGAGCGTTTTTGCGGTGTGCTGCTCGCACGCGGAAACGAGCCCGTGATCTTGGTCAACGCACTGCATCAGCTACCCGAGTATGACAATGCCCGCGTTGCCTACCACACCGATACCGACGTCGTGGCCGACGCCATCGCACGCGAGATCGATCCGACCAAACCACTCGGCATCGACACCGTCATGCGCTCCGGCTTTTTGATACCGCTCATGGAGCGACATACTGCGAGCGAGTTTTTCCTGGGTGACTTTGCCGTCACCGCCGCGCGCACCCACAAGGATGCCACCGAGCAGGAGCTCATGCGCGTGTCCTCAGCCGCCAACGACGCCGTGATGGCCGACGCCATCAAGCTCGTTCACGAGGGCGTGACGGAGCGCGAAATCGCCGACCAGATGCTCGGCTTGTATCGCAAGCACGGCTGCGAGGGCTTTAGCTTTCCGCCCATCGTGAGCTTTGGCGCCAACGCCGGCGACCCGCACCACGAACCCGACGATACGGTACTCAAGCGCGGCGACGTGGTGCTGTTCGACATTGGCGGACGCCATCGCAACTACTGTTCGGACATGACGCGCACGTTCTTTTGGGGCGAGCCGGACGAGGAGACGGCGCGCATCTACGACATCGTGCGCCGTGCCAACGAGGCCGCCGAGGCGCTCATCGCACCGGGTGTGCGCATGTGTGAGCTGGACCGCGCCGCGCGCGACGTGATTGAGGATGCGGGCTATGGGCAGTACTTTACGCACCGCCTGGGACACTCGATCGGCCTGCAAGACCACGAGCCGGGCGACGTCTCACTCGTCAACGAGCAGGTCGTGGAGCCGGGCATGACGTTCTCCATCGAGCCGGGCATCTACCTCCCCGGCCGCACCGGCGTCCGCATCGAGGACCTAGCCCTGGTGACCGAGAACGGCGTCGAGATTCTCAACGCCTACCCCCACGATCCGCTCCGCCTAGACTAGCCAATGTGACAAAGGGACAGCCCCTTTGTCACATTGCGATTACGTCGCGCCACGAAAACGGCCTATCTACTACGTTTAACCCGCATGGGTCGACCATGCGGGTCTTTTTTGAAAATCAGCAAGCCGTCTACCTGCGGTTTTGATTTCACGATTTTCCGTGTGGTCGAGGGTAGTCGCCAAAACGTAGTAGATAGCCCCATTTCGTGGCAAGCGAGTCAACTCGGGGCACAGGGCAGCTAAAAAAGCCCCGTCCCAAATAGACTGCTTTTGAGTTGCGGTGATATACGGACTGTTTGGGGCTCCTGGCTTGTAAAACAGTCCGTATTTCACCGCAACTGCTGAGGGGATGGGTTAGCGCAGCAGGCCGGCTACTTCGCCGGCTAGGGTGATGGTGCCGGCTGCTACGAAGGGCTCGCCCGCGGCCTTGAAAGCTGCGAGGGCCTCGGAAACGCTGGGGTATACGCCCGCGAGCTTATCGGCATCAACGAGGACGGCGAGCTCCTCTGCCGGCAGGGCGCGATCGGAATCGGTCTGGGTCACGACCACGCGGGGGAACGCCGGAACCAGAACGTCGACGATGCCCGCCACGTCCTTATCGGCCAGCGCGGCACACAGCAGCGTGGGGCGGTTCTCCACGCACGGATCGATCTCGTCCAGCGCGCTCACAAAGTTCTCGCAGCTCTGAGGGTTATGGCAGGCGTCGATCAGCTTGAGCGAATCGGTCCCCAGCACGTCAAAACGACCCGGCGTGGGGCAGCCCATAAGCGAAGCGTCGAGCGCATCGTGGTCGAGCTCGCGGCCCAGATAGCCCTCGCACAGCATAATCGCGCACGCAGCATTCTGCGGCTGATACGCCGGCTTGACCATGCTCGACGTATAGATCGCACGCGGCGTGGTGCAGCTAAACTCAACCGTATCGCCCACGTGCTCCGGCACCTTAGTCGTGGCGTGGCTTACCACGAGCGGCACGACGCCGCACTCGCGACAACGAGCATCCATCACGCGTTGAACACTCGCCTCATGCGTGCCCTCGCCCAGCACAACCAGACGTCCGGGCTTGATAACCGCCGCCTTCTCACCCGCAATGGCCTCAAGCGTGTCGCCCAGGATGCGCGTGTGATCGAGCCCAATGCCCGTAATGGCAACGGCGACGGGATCGGTCGCACTCGTGGCGTCCCAACGACCGCCCATGCCGACCTCTAGTACGGCAACATCCACCGCGGCCTCGGCAAACACTACAAGTGCGGCAGCCGTCAGCAGGTCAAACGGCGTGATGGTATAAGCGCGCTCCCCCGCCGCCACACGGTGCGCATTCACGCGGCGCCCCGCCTCGACAGCTGCCGAAACGCCACGGGCAAACGCCTCGTCGCTCACAACGCACCCATCGACCTCCATGCGCTCGGGATAGCGCACCAGCTGCGGCGACGTATACAGCGCGGTCTTGAGCCCCTCGCCGCGAAGGATAGCAGCCGAAAAACGCGTGGTCGAAGTCTTGCCATTGGTACCGGCAACCTGAATGCAATCAAAATACTCATCCGGACGCCCCAGCTCATCGAGCATATCGATAACCGTCTCGAGTAGAGGACCAGCATCCCCAGAAATCCGCCCCGTATCAGCAGCAAGCCCCACAGCCTCATCAAACGAAAGCAGCTCAAACGAGAAAGGAACGACATACGACCCAGAACGCTTAGCCATAACCCAAAGTCCCCCATAACAGAAAAAGAGGCTCATCAAAAAGAATGAGCCCCTCGCGTTGACAATTTCAGCCTTTACCCGATTGCAGCAAGATCAAGGCCACAACCCAGTGGCCCTAACACGCCAGTTGCAAACAACAACGTAAACGAACTAGGAGCGGCCCGATGCTTTGCTCGCCGCAAGTTCCGCACGCAAAGGACAGCACTTAATGTGCTGTCCGTCTTGCGCAGGACTGTCCGCAGCGGAGAGCAAAGCATCGGGACGCGCCCCCAAGTTAGACCTACGAGAAGTCAGCAACCTGAGCAGTCAGCGCCGCCAGGATCTCCTTGAGCTCAGCTGCACGGTCCCTCTTCTTCTGGACCACCGCGGGCGCGGCCTTGGCCACAAAGCCCTCGTTGGCGAGCGTCTTCTCGCAACCGGCGAGTTCCTTATGCGCCGCGGCGATCTCCTTCTCCAGGCGCGCCTTCTCGGCCGAAAGATCAACCTTGCCCTCGAGCACCACAAAGACCTCGACGCCGCTGTCGACCACGGCAATGCTCGCAGCCGGCTTCTCGACGTCGGTACCCATGACCAGCGAGGCAGTGTTGGCCAGCGGCTCAATCGTGGAGCGCAGGCTCTCGAGCTTCTCGATGTCCTCGGCACCGGCGCGCACGACCACGTCGAGCTCGGCCTTGGGGCTCAAGCGATAACGCGAACGTGTGGCGCGGGCGGCGGAAACGACGGTGCGGCACAGCTCAAATGCGCGCTCGGCGGGCTCGTCGACATACTTGGCGTAGTCGGCGGGCTCCGGCCACTTGGCGATCATGAGCGCCTCGGCGCGGTCCACGTTGCCCTCGGAATCCAGGTCGAGCACGCTCGCCGGCATGTTGTCCCAGATCTCCTCGGTGACAAACGGCATGAGCGGGTGCATCAGGCGAATGGAGGTGTCGAGCACAAAGATCAGGTTGCGCTGAGCCTGCAGACGGCCCTCGCCCTTCAGGCGGGCCTTGGTGACCTCGACGTACCAGTCGCAGACCTCGTTCCAGAAGAACTGCTGCACGCCGCGGGCCATATCGCCAAAGGTATAGTTCTCAATCCCCTCGGTGACCATCTTCACGGCCTTGGCCAAGCGGCTGAACATCCAAGCGTCGGCCGGCGTCTCCACGACGGGCTCGCCGGGCGTGTAGCCCTCCATGTTCATGAGTAGGAAGCGGCTGGCGTTCCAGATCTTGGTCACAAACGACTTGGCCTGGTCGGTACGCGGGCTGTCGATGAGCTTCTTGGTCTTCTTATCGATGTTCGCGTCGAACTTGACGTCCTGGTTGTTGGTGCACAGCGTCAGCAGGTTGAAGCGCATGGCGTCGGCGCCGTACATGCCAATGAGGTCCATGGGGTCAACGCCGTTGCCCTTGGACTTGGACATGCGGCTGCCGTCCTTGGCAAGGATCGTCGGGTAGATGACGACGTCCTTAAACGGCACCTCGTCCAGGAAGTACAGCGAACTCATGACCATGCGGGCGACCCACAGCGCGATGATGTCGCGCGCGGTGACGAGCGCCGTCGTGGGGTGATGTCCCTCGAGCAGCTCCGGCTTTTGCGGCCAGCCCTGCGTGGCGAAAGTCCACAGCTGCGAGCTGAACCAGGTGTCTAGTACGTTCTCGTCCTGATGCACGTGATGACCGCCGCACTTGGGGCACACATCGGTGTCCTCGGTAAGGGCGTCCTCCCAGCCGCAGTCCTCGCAGTAGAACACGGGAATGCGGTGGCCCCACCACAGCTGGCGGCTGATGCACCAGTCCTTAAGATTCTCCATCCAAGTGGTGTAGGTCTGCGTCCAGCGCGCGGGGTGGAAGGTGACCTTGCCGGAATTGACGGCGTCGAGCGCCGGCCCCTTGAGCTTGTCGACGGCCACAAACCACTGCTCAGAAAGCCACGGCTCAAGCGCGGCGTCGCATCGGTAGCAGTGCATGACGGAGTGATCGAGGTCCTCGACGTGATCGAGCAGGTCGTGCTCCTCGAACCACTTGATGACCGCCTCGCGGCACTCATCGCGGTTCATGCCGGTAAACTCGCCATAGCCCTCGACGACCACCGCGTGCTCATCGAAGATATTGATTTGCGGCAGGTCGTGGGCCTGACCCATGGCATAGTCGTTGGGGTCGTGAGCCGGGGTGACCTTGACAAAGCCAGAGCCAAAGTTGGCGTCGACGTGGTAGTCGGAGAAGATGGGGATCTCGCGGTTAACGATCGGCAGCATGACGGTCTTGCCCACGAAGGCGGCCTTCTCGGGGTCCTTCGGGGAAACGGCGACGCCCGTGTCGCCGAGCATGGTCTCGGGGCGCGTAGTGGCGACGACGATGTAGTCCTGGCCGTTGACCGGCTCGGTCAGCGGGTAGCGCAGGTGCCACAGGTGGCCCTTCTCGTCCTTGTACTCGGCCTCGTCGTCCGAGATGGCGGTGGTGCAGTTGGGGCACCAGTTGACGATGCGCTTGCCACGGTAGATCAGGCCGTCGTGGTACCAGTCGCAGAAGACCTTGCGCACGGCCTGCGCGTAGTCCTCGTCCATGGTAAAGCGCTCGTTATCGAAGTCGACGGAACAGCCCATGCGCTTGATCTGCTCGACGATGATGCCGCCGTACTCGTGGGTCCAGTCCCAGCAGGCGTCGACAAACTTGTCACGGCCAATCTCCAGGCGGCTGATGCCCTCGCTCTTGAGCTTCTTGTCGACCTTGGTCTGCGTAGCGATACCGGCGTGATCGGTGCCGAGCACCCAGCGCGTGGACTTGCCGCGCATGCGGGCCATACGGATGATGGCGTCCTGGATGGAGTCGTCGGTGGCGTGACCCATGTGGAGCTTGCCGGTCACGTTGGGAGGCGGAATGGTGACGGTGCAGTCGCCCACGCCCTCACGGCGCTTGTAGTAGCCGCCGTCGAGCCACTTCTGCAGGATCGCCGGCTCGTTGGTCGACGGATCGTAGTTCTTGGGCATTTCTTCCATATATCTCTCCCTTGCCCATCGGGGAGGAATGTAGGCCCGCCAGGGTCTGCATTCCTCCCCTTAGGTATCGATTACTTCAGTCTGATATGACTTCGCTGAGGCTTAAACAAACACACAGAATAACACAGGTAGTTGGGGTTATTGCGTATATATAAAATAGCCTCCGACCGCGGGTGGTCGGAGGCTATTTGCAAACACGCTTTAGGCTGGTTTAGCCGTAGATGCGCTGGGGCTGCTCTTCGCCCTTGACGGAGGCTTCGGTCACAACGACCTTGGAAACACCCTCCTCGCTGGGCAGGTCGAACATCGTCTGCTGCAGCACGTCCTCGCAGATGGAGCGCAGGCCGCGGGCGCCGGTCTTGCGGGCGAGCGCCATGCGGGCGATCTCGTGCAGGGCGGCGTCCTCAAACTCAAGCTCAACGTCCTCGAGTTGGAACATCTTGCGGTACTGGCGCACCACGGCGTTCTTGGGCTCGGTCAGGATCGACACCAGGTCGTCCTCGTCGAGCGCCTGCGTCTGGGTTACGACAGGCGTACGTCCCACAAACTCGGGAATCATGCCAAAGGCATTGAGGTCCTGCGGGAGCACCTGACGCAGCAGATCATTCTCGTCGACCGAGGTGGGGCCGGCGATCTCGGAGTTAAAGCCCACGCCCTTGTTGCCCACGCGGTCGGCGATGATCTTGTCCAGACCCACAAAGGCACCGCCGCAGATAAACAGGATGTTGGTCGTATCGATCTGCAGCAGCTCCTGCTGGGGATGCTTGCGGCCGCCGGTGGGCGGAACGCTTGCCACCGTTCCCTCAAGGATCTTAAGCAGTGCCTGCTGAACGCCCTCGCCCGAGACATCGCGGGTAATGGAAAGGTTCTCGGCCTTGCGGGCGATCTTGTCGATCTCGTCCACGTAGATAATGCCAACCTGAGCGCGCTCAATGTCGCCATCGGCAGCATTGATAAGCTTGAGCAGGATGTTCTCCACGTCCTCACCCACGTAACCTGCCTCGGTAAGCGCGGTGGCGTCGGCGATGGCAAACGGCACCTCGAGGATGCGCGCGAGCGTCTGGGCGAGCAGGGTCTTGCCGGTACCGGTGGGACCGAGCAGCAAGATGTTGGACTTGGCGAGCTCTACCTCGTCCATATCGTCGTCGAACTGCGAGCCCATGTCGTCGTCAAAGGCAGACACCGCGGCGCCGCCCTCGATCACGCGACGATAGTGGTTGTACACGGCCACCGACATGGCGCGCTTAGCGTCTTCCTGGCCCATTACATAGGCCGAGAGCTCGTCATAGATCTCGTGCGGCGTCGGCACGTGCGTGATGACCTGGCGGTCGTCCTCGAGCTCAAAGCCCTCGGTCTCGGGGTCTACGGCGGGCTGGGATGCTGCCTGGCCGTGGTCGTTGAGGAAGCCCGGCAGCTTGCCGTTGCGGGCGGCGTCCATAAAGTCCGAAGCCAGCGACTCCTCCAAAATCTCGGAGCAGGCGGCGACGCACTCGTCACAGATAAAGATGTTGGTCGGACCCTTTACGAGGCGACGGACCTGCCCCTGCTCTTTTCCGCAGAAGGAGCAGCGGATGGGGTTGCCGTTCTCGTCAAAGTTGTCCTGCATGTTTCCTGCCATCCTAGGCGTCCTTCGCGGCGAGATCGCGCGAGGTGACGATACGGTCGATCAGACCGTAGTCGAGGGCCTCGGCAGCGGTCAGGTAGTTGTCGCGCTCGGTGTCGGCCTGGACCTTCTCGATCGGCTGGCCCGAGGCATCGGACAGGATCTGGTTGAGCTCGCGGCGAGTCTTCTTGATCTCCTCGGCAACGATCTCGATCTCGGTCTGCTGACCCTGGGCACCGCCGCTGGGCTGGTGAATCATGACCTTGGAGTGCGGCAGGCAGAAGCGCTTGCCCTTGGCGCCGGCCGAAAGCAGCACAGCGGCCATGGACGCGGCCATACCGACGCAGATGGTGGAGACCTGCGGCTTGATGAAGTTCATGGTGTCCAGAATCGCCAGGCCGGAGTAGACCTCGCCACCGGGTGAATTGATGTAGAGCGAGATATCCTTCTCGGCATCCTGGCTCTCAAGATGCAGCAGCTGGGCAACGACCAGGTTGGCGCTGACGGAGTTGATCTCCTCGCCCAAGAAGATGATGCGGTCGTTGAGCAGGCGCGAATAGATATCGTAGCTGCGCTCGCCGCGCGGCGTCTGCTCGATAACGTATGGCACGAGGGCGGAATCGAACTTAGCGATCATACGCATCTCCATTTCTCTCTTGCGGACCAAATTGGTTCTAGATAAACGTACGGTGCCCGCATGCTATGCATTGGCTGGCACCGTACGAAGCAACCGGATAACCGGTGTATAACTTTACCCCATCACGGGCGCACCCATGCGCTCGCGGGCAAGGTGGCGAGAATTACTCGGCGTCCTTGGCGGTCTCGTCGACCTCGGTCACCTTGGCGTTCTCGACCAGGTGGTCGACGGCCTTGGAGCGACGGATGGACTCGCGGACGGCAGGCATGCGGCCATCGGCAATGAACTCGGCCTTGGAAGCCTCGACGTCCTTGACGCCGGCCTTCTCGAACTCGGCGTTGATGTCGTCCTCGGTAACCTCAATCTTGAGCTCACGGGCGAGGGCGTCCAGAGCCAGGGACTCACGGGCAACGTCGTTGGCCTGCTTGTGCAGGTCGCCGATGAACTGCTCCATGGTCAGACCGGAAGCGGGCAGCCAGGTGTCCAGAGTCATGCCGCGGGCAGCGAGATTGGACAGGAAGTTCTGGCCAAGCTCCTCAAAGACGGACTGCTCGTAGTCGGCGTCCATCTCGTCGAGCTGCAGACGCTCGGCGAGAGCGGAGACGCAACGGTTCTCCTTCTCGGCCGGCAGGCGGGAAGCCTTGTCCTGCTCGATCTCGATCTTGATGGCGTCGCGCATAGCGTCGATGCTGTCGAAGCCAAAGTCGGACTTGACGAGCTCGTCGGTGAGCTCGGGGGTGTTGCGGACCTTGATGCCCTTGACGGTGACCTCGACGGTGTGGGTCTCGGCCTCCTCGCCCTCCTCGACCTCGTCGGTCCAGGTGACGGTCTTGACGTCGTCAACGTTAGCGCCGATCAGGGCCTCGTTGAACTCCTTGGGGTTGCTGTCGCTACCGGCGATGAGCATACGGCCCTCGGCGGCAAAGTTGTCGGCGTTCTCGACGGCCTTGAGGTCGACAGTGACGTAATCCTCGGCCTCGACGGCGCGACCCTCGACGTCCTCGAAGGTGGCACGGTAGTTGAGGAGCATCTCGACCTGGTTGTTAATCTCAGACTCGGTGACCTCCGCAGGGGGCATCTCGATCTCGACAGCGTCGAAGGAGGAGAGTTCAGCGGCGGGACGCAGGGAGAACTCGACGGTGTAGGTGTAGTCCTCGTGATCCTTGGCGAGGTCGAGCTCCTTGTAGTCACCGTTCTTGGTGGGGACGATGTCCAGCTCGTTGAGGACGGCGGGCTCGTTGGCGGCGATCAGGTCGTTGGTGGCCTGAGCGAGGGTAGCCTCGGCGCCAAGAGCGGAGTCAATGACCGGACGGGGGGCCTTGCCGGCACGGAAGCCCGGGAAGCGGTACTTCTTGGCGGTGTCCTTGTAGGCCTTCTTGATCGCGGCGTCGACGTCGGCGGCCGGGATGGTGACCGTAGCGGTGAGCTTGGCGTCCTTGACGTCAGAAGCGGTGATGTTCAACACGTTCCTCCTCATACTGCCCAGCTTATCTGAGGTGCTGGTACCTTTATGCAACAAAGTGTCGCGACGACCGAGGCCGACGCAGATGCGTTGGTGCGGGCGAAAGGACTCGAACCTTCACGGGAATCCCACCAGAACCTAAATCTGGCGCGTCTACCAATTCCGCCACGCCCGCATGAGCGCACAGACTAGGAATGATAGCAGATACGAACGGCAAGCGCACGCACACCTTTTACAAGCTCACGACCTCACCACGAGTACGCATCGGATCCCCCGCCGCCCCATCGAAGTTGCGGTGGAATAGGGACTGTTTGGGGCTCCAGTCCTCCAAAACAGTCCCTATTCCACCGCAACTTCGGTAGGACTCGGCAGCCTGGCGATGCTGGCCATGCGCCGGAAAGCGTGTCCCAGTTTGGGGCCTCGGAATGGGATGCAATTTCCGCTATAGCCATCAACCGGAAACTGCAACCCGTTTTGAGCCCCTATTCCGGGATGCACTTTCCGCCAAGGCCCTCAAACGGAAACTGCAGCCCACAATTCAGTTGAAAAGTGGGCTGCAGTTTCCCCGGGCTAGGCAATGAGCGGGTACAGCGCCTCCTCGCCTACTCCCCCAGCAGGGCCTTCTCGGGCGTGATCGGCAGCGAGCGAACCTGGTGGCCGGTGGCGTGCGCCACGGCCGAGGCGACGGCGGCGAGCGGCGTGTTGATGACGACCTCGCCGATCGACTTGGCACCAAACGGACCCGTCGGCTCGTAGCTCGGCTCAAAGGCCACGCGAATGCTGCCGATATCCAGGCGCGTGGGCAGCTTGTAGCTCATAAAGTTGCCGGTGCGCAGGCGACCGCGGTCGTCGTGCTCGACGATCTCGTAGAGCGCGTGGCCGATACCCTGGGCAATGCCGCCCTCGGCCTGGACGCGCGCGAGTGCCTCGTTGATCACGGTGCCGCAGTCCACAGCCGCCGCGTAGTCCACCACGGTCACCTTGCCGGTGGCCTTATCGACCTCGACCTCGGCAATGCCGGCCATAAACGGCGGAGGCGAAACGGGCAGGCAGGCAGAGGCATGCGAGGTGAGCGCGTCACCGCCCGCGATGTTCTTGACGCACAGATTGGCAAAGTCGCGCAGCGTGAGGTAGCGGTTCTGCTCGCGCGCGGCACGCTCGTCGGACAGGCGCACGTACTGGCCATCGAAGACCACGTCGGCAGCGTCCACGTCCCACATCTGGGCGGCCTTGGCGCAGATCTTCTCGCGCAGCTCGGTCGCGGCGTTCTTGGCTGCCAGGCCCGTCACGTACGTGCCCGAGCTCGCGTACGAGCCGGCGTCGAACGGCGACACGTCGGTGTCTACGCCGCGCACCACGATCAGCGAACTCTCCACGCCCAGCTCCTCGGCGGCAATCTGCGCCAGGATCGTGTCGACGCCCATGCCGTTATCGGTGGCGCCGGTGCCGATGGTAATGAAGCCGTCTTCCTCCAGGCGCATGTCGATGCCGGCGATATCCACGTTGGAAATGCCCGAGCCCTGCATGGTGAGCGCACAGCCCAGAGCACGCACACGGTCGCCCAGGTCGACGGCCAGCGGCTTGTCGCGCCAGCCGATCATGTCCATCGCGCGCAGCAGGCAGCGGTCGAGCGCGCAGGCGTTGAGCTTCTCGTTGTAGTACTGCGGCATGATCTCGCCCTCGCGCACGATGTTCTTAAGGCGCAGGTCGGCGGGGTCCATATGCAGCATGTCGGCGAGCTCGTTGACGGCACTCTCCACGGCAAACTGGCCCTGGGTGGCACCGTAGCCGCGATACGCGCCGCCGCGGTTGGTATTGGTATAGACGGCGTCCCAGCTAAAGCGGCTCGCCTTCACATGGTTGTAGATGGGCAGGCTCTTGTGGCCCGAAAGGCCGATCGTCGTGGTAGCGTGCTCGCCGTACGCGCCGGCGTTGGACAGCGTGTGCAGGTCGATGGCCGTGATGATGCCGTCGTTCATGGCGCCCAGCTTAACGGTCATCTGCATCTGGTGGCGCGAGTTGCCCGCGGTGATGGTCTCCTCGCGCGTGTAGCAACAGTAACTCGGACGCCCGGTCTGCTGCGTCACAAACGCAACGAAGATCTCGCAGCAGCCCGTCTGCTTGGAGCCAAAGCCGCCGCCGATGCGCGGCTTAATGACCTGCACCTGCGACTGCGGAATGTCGAGCGACTGCGCGACCATGCGGCGCACGTGGAAGGGCACCTGCGTAGAGGTGGTCACCGAAATACGCCCGAACGCGTCGGTCGTCGCGAAGGCGCGAAAGGTCTCCATGGGTGCGGTCTGCGTGGCCTGGCTGGTGTAAGTGCGGGTAAAGACAATGTCGCTCTGGGCGAAGGCCTCGTCCAGGTTGCCAAAATCGCTGGTACCGCTGCACACCAGGTTGCGAGCAACGTCGCCGCCCTGCGGGAACATAAAGGTCACGTCGCCCTCGGGGTGGACCACGATGTCGTTATCGAGCGCCTTGGTAAAGTCGAGCAGCGGCTCGAGCACCTCATAGTCAACCTTGATGAGCTTGAGCGCCTTGTCGGCAGCCTCCTCGGTCTCGGCGGCGACGATCGCCACCTCCTCGTTTTGGTAACGGACGAGGTTCTCGAGAATTAGGCGGTCGTAGGGACTCGGCTGCGGATAGCTCTGGCCAGCGATGGTAAAGCGGCGCTGGGGCACGTCCTCATAGGTGTAGACGCCCACGACGCCGGGCACCTTCAGGGCGCGCGACGTATCGATGGAGCGGATCTTGGCGCGGGCATACGGGCTGCGCTTGAGTTTGACAATGAGCGCACCGGCGGGCACCATATCGCCGGTGTAGACGGGACGACCCTCGAGCAGGGCCTTCGAGTCCTTCTTGGGCTGCTTCTTGGTGATCTGCTTGTACGCGACACCGTCGGAGCTCGTCTCGTTGACGGGCAGCTCGGGCATCTCAAAGCCAACCTGCACGCCAGACTCATTGAGGAAGCGCACGATGGCGCGCAGCTGGCTCTCGTAACCGCTGCAACGGCAGAGGTTGCCGGCGAGCTGGCGCGAGAGTTCCTCGCGCGTGGCGACGAGGCTCGGGTCCTCCTTGGCGGCGCGGGCAAGCGCCAGCACGTTCATGATGAGGCCGGGGGCGCAAAAACCGCACTGTTCGGCGCCTTCGGCAGCCATCGCACGGGCCAGCGCCTCGGATTCGGCCTTGAGGCCCTCGAGCGTGGTGACGGAGCGGCCCTCAACGCGCGCGGCGGGAACCGAGCAGCTCAGCACCGGGTCGCCGTCGAGCCACACCGTGCACAGGCCGCAGTTGGTGGTCTCACAGGCGCAGCGCACCGACGCGCAGCCCTGCTCGCGCAGCAGCGCAAAGAGCATGGTGTCGGGGGCAATCTGAACCTTGACCTTGCGGCCGTTGAGCGTAAAGGAAAGATCGATGAGTTTGGCAGCCATTAGCGCACCTCACTAGAATCGACGCCGGGCACGCGGCGGCAGGAATACTCGTCCGTGGCGAACTTAGGCACTTGCACGGTCTCGAGCTCGCGGGCAAGCGCGGCCGAAAGCTCGATGCCGGCGGCGCGACGCAAAGCCTGGATGGCGAGCGGGGCCGAGATGCGACGGCGGTAGTCTGCCGAGCCCCACAGGTTGGTGCCGTAGCTCAGCGCGCGTACGGACGCGGCCAGGGTGCGCAGCTCGTCCTCGGAAGGCTGCTCGGCGGCAAGGCCGCATGCCTCGCCCTGCAGCAGAGTCGCGCGCAGCGGGCGGGCACCCACGGTGACATGCCAGCTGTTGTCCCACCAGGCGGCGGTGACGTTTAAGGAGGGGAAGTCGGTCGCGGCCTTGCGCACGGCCTCGTAGCTCGCACGGTAGTCGTGCTTGACGACCACGATGTGCTCGATCACGTCGCGCACGTAACCCATGTCCACGAACTCGGCGAGCGGCACGCGGCCGGCGCCCGTCAACTCAACATAGGAATCGAGCGCGAGAAAGGCGGAGAGAACGTCCGAGAAGCCAAAGCGGCCGTAGATGCTGCCACCCACCGTGGCGGTATTGCGCAGCTGCACGCCCACGATATCGTGGACGGCGAACTCAAAGACGTTGTTGACAAGCGCGTTGAGCTCGACATGGCGCTCGAGCTGGCGCAGGGTGCACATGGCGCCGATGCGAAACTCGGTCTCGGTCTCCTCGATCTGATCGAGTCCGCAGGCAGAAAGGTCAATCGCCGTCGCCACGCGACGCGAACCCAGGCGCATCCAGATGCCGCCGCCCACAATCTTGTTGTTGCGGTTCTTCTGTAAGAGCTCATAGGCTTCGGCCGCGTTTCCAACACGGACGTAGGTACCGAACTTGAGCACGTTCTCCCCCATCTCTTCACTTGTCCAGTACTTTTAAGTGTACCAAACGAGGGGCCGCACACCGTTTTAGGACAAAATCCACCCACCCATCCATAACTTGCGGTGATATACGGACTGATTAGCCGTTCTGGGACGCAAAACAGTCCGTATATCACCGCAAGTTATGAGGAGTCCTCCGGGATAGAAAAGGCTCCCAGCCAGATAGCTGGGAGCCTCATCGCATGCTATGTCGAGCGAAGATTTAGCAGACGCCCTGGGCGAGCATAGCGTCGGCGACCTTCAGGAAGCCGGCGATGTTGGCGCCCATGACGAAGTTGCCCTCCTGGCCGTACTCCTTGGCGGTGTCGTCCACGTTGTGGAACATGCCACGCATGAGCTGCTCGAGCTTGCCGTCGACCTCCTCGAAGGTCCAGGACAGGTGCTCGGCGTTCTGGCTCATCTCCAGGCCGGACACGAGAACACCGCCGGCGTTGGCAGCCTTACCGGGCATAAAGGCGACGCCGTTCTCCTGGAAGTAGGTCGTGGCCTCGATGGTCGTGGGCATGTTCGCGCCCTCGCCGACCACCTTGCAGCCGTTGGCGACGAGTGCCTGGGCGTCCTCGAGCAGCAGCGTGTTCTCGCGAGCGCAGGGCAGCGCGATATCGCAGGGAAGCTGCCACACGCCGCGGCCGTCGCCCTCGTGCCACACGGCGTTGGGCTTCTCGTCAACGTACATAGCGAGCGTAACGCCCTTGTCGTGGCCAGAGCGCTTCTTGTTGTAGATGTGCTCGAGCACGGTGTAGTCGATGCCGTCGGGATCCTCGACCCAGCCGTGGGTATCGGAGCAGGCGAGCACCTTGCCGCCGAGCTGAGTGACCTTCTGGACCGCGTAGATAGCGACGTTGCCGGAGCCGTGAACGACGACGTTCTTGCCCTCGAAGGAGTCGCCGCGGCTCTTGAGGTACTCGTCCACAAAGTAGGCCAGACCGTAACCGGTGGCCTCGGTACGGGCGAGCGAGCCGCCAAAGGAGAGGCCCTTGCCGGTAAGAACGCCGGTCCACTCGTTGGTCAGGCGCTTGTACTGACCGAACAGGTAGGCAACCTCGCGGCCGCCAACGCCCAGGTCGCCGGCGGGAACGTCGGTGTTGGGGCCGATGTGGCGATAGAGCTCGGTCATGAAGGACTGGCAGAAGTGCATGATCTCGTTGTTGGACTTGCCCTTGGGGTCAAAGTCGGAGCCGCCCTTGCCGCCGCCCATGGGAAGGGTGGTCAGGCTGTTCTTGAGGATCTGCTCCAGGCCCAGGAACTTGAGCATACCCAGGGTGACCGTCGGGTTAAAGCGCAGGCCGCCCTTGTAGGGTCCAATGGCAGAGTTGAACTCGACGCGATAGCCGCGGTTGACCTGAACCTTGCCCTGGTCGTCGACCCAGGGAACACGGAACATGACGATGCGCTCGGGCTCGACGAGGCGCTCCAGCAGGGCGGCCTCCTCGTACTCGGGGTGGGCGTCGAGCGCCGGCTGGATGGTGCCGAGGATCTCGGTCGCGGCCTGGATGAACTCAGGCTGCTCGGGATAGCGGGCCTTGAGCTCTTCGAGAACTTTCTGCGTGTAGCTCATGCTTCCTCCAATGATGGGAAACGAAAAATGTTGATCGCGGCACCCTATGCGCCGCGAACTTTATCGAGTATGGATAATATCGCACTGTTGCGGGAAAGTTTCGCATAAGCAGACGGGCAGATGTTTCGTTTTGATTACGATGCAGGTAAAAGCGTTTTTGAGTGCCTGACATGCAAAACCCGTGTTTCAAACCTGTTTCGTCCACGTGTTCCAAACCACAACAAAGGCGCCTGTCCCCAATGTGGTGGTGTGGTGGTTAGAGGACGAGCTGATGGTAGTCGGCGGGGGTTATGCGGCCCTCGGTGGCGGCGCGGAAGGCGGCGAGAGCATCGCCCGAGAACGGCATGGCCCAGCACAGCCCGCAGCCAGCGGTGATGGAGCCGGGCAGCGGCATGATGCGCCCGGGCACGCCGGCATCCAGGCAAAGCTGCTCGCACTCCATCACATCGAAGGTGCTGTCGAACGAAACGATAATCTTGCGCTCGTGGTCGAGGGCATCACCGGACGGGCCTTCGCGATGTGCCTCGCGATACGCCGCGGCGGCCGCTTCCTCTTCCGCAGTATGTCCACAGCCACCGCAGCCGCAGGTACAGGGCTCGGAACCATCGCAAGTGCAAGGCTCTCCCGTGTCGGGACAAATATCGTGAGACATGGCAACTCCAATCGTCTAGGCGAGTAACTCGGCCGCCGCAAACTCCTCGGGCGTATTGACGTTTTCGAAGCAGAGCGTCGAGCCCGCGGCCTTAACGATCTGCGGTTCATCCATATAACCAGCCTGAACGCGATTGATCAGGCAGCGAATGCGCTGGCGGTCGCAGGCGAGCAGCTCATGGGCGGCCGGCGCACACGCGTCACGGCGCCAGACGGCGCAAAGCGGCTCAATCCCCCGCTCCTCGCACGGCACGCACACGTCGAGCGCCTCGGCCTCAACACGATCGGCGAGCGCGCCGATGAGTTCCGGCGAGACAAACGGCATATCGCAGGCGACGATCGCCACGAACGGCAATCGCGCCGCGGCCAACGAGCTCGCGATGCCGCGCATGGCACCCGCCGGCCCCTCAAGGTCCGACACTATTCGCGGCACCAGACCGCCAAACGTGCGCTCCTCAAGATAGGCAAGCTCGCTGGGGCGCGAAGTCGTCACGACCAACTCGCCGGCAACTGTCGCCAGCCGACCCAGCACGCGCTCGATGAGCGGTTCGCCGCAAAACGTCATGCGCGCCTTATCGCGGCCCATGCGTGAGGACAGCCCGCCCGCTTGGACGACGCAAGAAAGATCGACCCGTCTTACGATAGTCATACGGCAAAACACCTCCATCGGCATGCTCGAAACCCGACACACGAAGCCAGATACCGTCGCCGATAAAGCGGGCGGCACGGCAAACCCACGCAAAAACAAAACAGCGCCTTTGCGGCACGCAGCAAGACCGCGAGCACAAAAGCGCTGGTAGCGTATGGCGGAAACGTATGTGAATCGAACACATCCAAGACGTTTTGCACGCCTCGCAACGGTTTTGAGGACCGCGGAGCCCACCGGAGCCCATCCGTTCCCAAGTGCGGCGGTATTTTACCAAACCGAGCAGCCAATCTAGCGTAGGGACCTCAGGCCGCCGGCATCCTTGTCGAGGACTGTGAAGCGTACGGCATCCAGGTGCTCCAAGATGCTGATGGCACGTTTGCGCGACACGCCCAGGGCCTCGCGCAGCACGCTCGTGGTGGCAGCGCCGCCGGCTGCCTCAATGGCGGCGGCGACGAGTTCGCGCGCATGGGCCTCGGCGGTAGTGGACAGGGCAACGTCGCGTTCGACCTTAACGATCGAGCGGTTGAGCGAAAGCTCGCGCAGGGCACGCGTCATGGTGTCGCGGCCGAGCTGCAGTTGTTCGCCTACCTCGGGCAACGTCGGCGCATCGAGGCCGGCCCCATCGAGCAGCGCCACGATGCGCTCACACGCCTCATGCACCACGCGTGCCGCCGCGGCGGCCGAATGCGGATCGAATACCTCGGCGCCCTCGGCGGCGCACACGCCACGCGAGCAGCCCTCGGCAATCAGAGCCGAGGCAACGCCTTCATCAGCGGCAGGC
This sequence comes from Collinsella sp. CLA-ER-H6, assembly GCF_040092305.1. Classification (NCBI taxonomy): domain Bacteria; kingdom Bacillati; phylum Actinomycetota; class Coriobacteriia; order Coriobacteriales; family Coriobacteriaceae; genus Collinsella; species Collinsella sp. CLA-ER-H6. The sequence goes on along the minus strand of NZ_JBBNLS010000006.1, from coordinate 106,483 downwards.
CACGCAGCATGGGCAACGGCGCCAGGCGTAAAGCCCGTCTCCTTGGGAGCCGCCGCGTGCATGGCTGACAGGGTCGCCGCCAGCGCATCCATAGCGGCGTCGAGCGCGGAAGAATCTGCATACAGCGAGCCATCCGAGCCAGCAAGCGCGCAAGCAGCGCCCTGCGCCACCAGCCCGCGCAGCGCGGTATCGACCTCGCCGATACCAAGATCAAAACCCCTAGCAACATCAACGGCCGCAACCGGCAACGTCTGCAGCGCCAGCCACGCCTCAACACCAGCGGCGATATCGCCGGCCTCAAGCGCCACATACAGCGCACGCTCTCCTTCGGCAAGCTCGCGCGAACGACGGCAACGCGAAAGCAGCACACGCCCGCCGCCAATGAGCATAACGGGCGAATACGACAGCACCACAGCATGGTCTCCGGCTCGCAGCGGCAACGGCTCCTCCAAGCGCACCTGCACGGTACGGGTCTCGCCCACCGCCATGGGGGCCTCGCCCTCCAAAAGCATGATGCGGCCGACAACCTCGGCCGTACCCGCCATCACGTGCACACGCGCGCCCGACTCGAGCACGCGCGGCTTGGCACCCTCGCGACCCAGGTAGGTGAACGTCATCATAAAGCGTAACGTCTGACCAAAACGGTCTGCCACGCCCAGCATCTCGCCGCGGTCAAGTGCCGCGACACCGTCACCAACCAGGTTGAGCGCCACGCGTTGCCCAGGCAGCGCGCGCGGCGTATCGCCATGCACCTGAATCCCGCGCACACGACAGACCGTACGCGATGGCAAAGCCATCAGCTCGTCGCCCACCGCAACCGGCGCATCGTGCAGCGTTCCCGTCACGACGGTGCCGACGCCCTTAATCGTAAAGCAGCGGTCAATCGGCAGGCGAGGCGCGGCATCGCTCCGCTCGGCACGGTCGCGACAGGCATCCCAGCAAACACCCACCTGCTCGTCGAGCACCGCAAGCAGCCCGTCGATCCCCTCGCCCGTCTTGGACGACACGGGCACGATCGGCGCGCCCGCAAACACGGTACCCGACAAAAAGTCATCGACATCGAGCTCGGCAAGCTCGGTCATCTCGGCGTCGGCCAGGTCGCACATCGTCAGCGCGACCACCATATGCGTAACGCCCAACAGCTCCAGCACATGCACGTGCTCGCGGGTCTGCGGCATTACGCCCTCGACGGCCGAAACCACCAGCACGCCCACGTCGATACCCGTGGCGCCCTGCACCATGGCGCGCAAGTAATGCGCGTGGCCCGGCACGTCGACCAGGCCAACGATCTTGCCGCTCGGCAGCGCCAGCTCGCCAAAGCCCAGCTCCACGGTCATACCGCGACGGCGCTCAACCTCCAGACGGTCGGGATTCTTGCCGGTCAGTGCCTCGATCAGTGCCGACTTACCGTGGTCGACGTGGCCCGCCGTGCCAACGATAACGGGACACTCCACCAGCGCTTTAACCTCACTCATCGAGCAATCGCCTTCTTAACGCACGCGACGAACGTCGTTGCCGCCGTCTCGATATCGCGGTCGCCCACGAGCGTACGCACGTCAAACAGGACGCGATCGTGCGAGGCGCGCGTGACGACCGGCGTGTCGAAATCTTGAACGAGCGAGCGCTTGAGCGCGTCGACTGTCAGGCGCTCGTCAACAAGACGCACGGCCACGCACATGGTGGGCAGCTCGACGGTAGGCAGCGAGCCGCCGCCGGGAGTCGACGACTCCTCGACGATTTCCAGCTGCACGGCACACGGGCAGCCAGCCTTATCGAGGCCCGCCACCATCAGCTCGCGCAGTTTGCGTGCGCGACGCTCCAGATGTGTCTGCGGAAACGTGAGCATGTTGAGCACCGGCACCTCGCGATGGGCCACATCCGCCCCATCCATGTAAATGCGCAGTGTGGCCTCGAGCGCCGCCAGTGCGAGCTTACCCGGACGCAGGGCACGCATAAGCGGATGCGACCCGCAGGCCTGGACCAGATCGCGACGGCCCATGATAATGCCCGCCTGCGCGGCGCCCAGCAGCTTATCACCCGAGCACGACACGATATCGAGTCCCGCCGAAACCGAAGCCGGCGTGGTTTCTTCGCCACCGCGCACCAAGATGTCGTCGGGCAACAGCGCGCCCGAGCCCTGGTCCTCGTAGAACAGCAGGCCGTGCTTATGGGCCAGTGCGGCGAGCTCCCTTGAGCTCACTTCCTCGTGAAAACCCTCGATGCGATAGTTGGAAGGATGGACCTTGAGGATCATGGCCGTATCGGGTGTGATGGCTTGCTCATAATCTGCCAGGTGCGTGCGGTTGGTGGCGCCGACCTCGACGAGTTTGGCGCCCGAAGCCTCCATAACATCGGGGATACGGAAGCTGCCGCCAATCTCGACAAGCTCGCCGCGGCTGACGATAACCTCTTTGCCCGCAGCATGAGTCGCCAGCACCAGCAACACTGCGGCGGCGTTGTTGTTGACCACAAGCGCGTCCTCGGCACCGGTGAGAGAGCGAATCAGCCGCGCGGCGTGCTCCTTGCGCGACCCGCGCGAACAGGTGTCGACGCTGTACTCGAGCGTGCTATACCCGCGCGCGACCTCGGCCACGGCTTTGGCAGCTGATTCCGCGAGCGGGGCGCGACCCAGGTTGGTATGGATAACCACACCCGTGGCGTTGACGGCGGGACGCAGGCTCGGCAGCGCGGAGCGATGCGCACGCCACTCGATGGCCGAGGCCAGCTCGCGCTTGGAACGCGGGGCGGCGCCGGCACGAATCGCGGCGCGCTCCTCGTCGAGCTCGGCCGTGACGGCGGCATGCACCACCGCGTCGCAGGTCTCCCCCGCCGCCTTCACAACCGGCCACTCTGCGAGCAGCTCGTTGACGGAGGGAATGGCGCGCAGGCGGGCGCGCACCTCATCGGACATGTTCTGGCTATCGCTCATGTGCGGCCTTTCAAAACCAAAGGTGAATCAATCGTTCGAATGTCAAACTATCAGCCAATTCGATCAGCTGAGTCAATTACTCGCTATTATCCTCGCGTGCCGCGATCTTTTCCACGCGAACGGCGTTTTCCTGGGTGAGCGCAGCGCCCGTCAACGGGTCCCAACGCAACGGCGTATGGTCGAGCGGGCCCACGCCCAAGGCTTGAGCGCCACCGGCATCGGCGCCAAACGAACGCCCGCCGGGAGCGGCCGAGGTGAAGATGCACGCCGGATGCAGATAGGGCGTCGTCTCCACGCGCACGCGGTCGCGGCCCATGTCGCTCACGAGTTCGACGATCTCGCCGTCGGCGATGCCCATGTGCGCAGCAGCATCGGCATTCATCTGCACGGCATCCAGGTCCGACCCAGCCTCGGCGGCACCGGCCGCCGCGAGTCTGCGCGAGGTATGTGACTCAAAGGGTCGATTGCCGCTAATGAGGCGAAACATCCCCGGGCTGGGCTCCACCATCGGCGCAATCCAGCCTGGCACGCGCCCCAGGCCGGCTCGCTCCCATACGTCACTTGCCAGCGCAATCTTGCCGCCGGCGAGCGGAATCACCGGCTCGCCCGTGCGCGTCGGCAGCGCCACGCCGGTGTCGGCCCAGCCGTGCTCCTTGAACTCGTCCAAATCGATCCCAAAAGGCGCCACCTGGGCAGCCGCCAGATCGTCAGACGTAAACTGGAAGTACTCACCCACGCCACACGCCTGCGCCAGACCGGCAAAAATCTCCCGACCGGGACGCGTGTCGTCATGCTGCACAGGCAGCACGGCGTTGCGGTAGAACACGCGCGCATCGTTAGCGCCCACGACCGTGCCTACACCGCGGTCGGCCTCCAGATACGTCACGTCGGGCAGCACGAAGTCGGAAGCGCGCGCCGTCTCGGACCAGCGAATGTCAATCGTCACGAGCAAGTCGAGCTGCTGCAAAATACCCAACCAAGCCTGTGCATTGCCATAGCCCGCACCAGGGTTACTGGCATAGACGATGAGCCCACGCAAATCGCCGGCAAGAATCGACTGACCGATGGTCGTGCACAGGCCGCGCACCGGATCGACCAGCGGATAGCGCTCGGACCCCAGCTTGGGCCCGCACGGCACCGGCGGCGTCGCAAAGCGTGCGGGATCGAGGTCGCCCAACACAAGCGGCGTGGGCGGGTTGAGGGCACCGCCCTCATGCCCGATGCAGCCCAGCAGCACATCGACCAAGCAGATAGCGCGCGCGGTCTGGGTGCTATTGGCATACGCGATGCCGATGCCACCATGAAAGCCTGCATCCACCACAGCGGCAGGCGCGGCGGCAGCTAGCTCGCGCGCCGTGGCGACAATCTCTGCGGCCGGCACGTCGCACATCGACTCGGCCCACTCGGGCGTCCAAGCACGGGCCGCCTGCGCCAGCTCGTCAAAACCCGTAGTATAGCGGTCCACGAACTCGTGGTCGTACAAGCCCTCGGCAATCAACACGTGGACAATACCCAACAGCAGCGCCAAGTCGCAGCCCGGACGCACGCGGAGCCAGCGATCGGCAAGCGCGGCCGAGCCGCTGCGCCGGGGGTCAACCACGATGATCTTCGCTCCGCGCCGGCGCGCATCGTTGAGCGCATCAACGGTCCCCATCGTCGACGAATCGACAATGGAACGCCCCAGGTACATGATGCAGCCGGTATGCGCAAGGTCGGAGGCGGGACTATAACCCAGGCTGTGTTCCCAACCGGTAAGTCGGCTTACCTCGCAGGCGCCATCGGCACCGTACACGTTGGGCGAACCCAACGCATGCATAAGGCGATAGGCCCAGTAGCGGTCGAACGAGGGAACGCCGAGCGTCATGCCCAGCGCACGGGGGCCGCACTCGTCAACAATCCCCAAAAGACGCTCGGCAATCTGAGCAAACGCCTCGTCCCAGGTAATCGCATCAAACCCCGAGCCATCCCGGCGGCGTCGCATGGGGTGCACAATGCGGTCGCGCTCGTCAAACGGCATTGCCAGGCGATGCCGTCCGCGGGCGCACAGGGCACGCGCCGCGCACGGATGCCCCGCAACCGGCAGCTCAGCCACCACACGTCCATCCTCAACATGGGCCGCAAAGGCGCAATCGGCATAGCATCCCCCGCATGTCGTCACCACGGAGCGACCGTCATGCATAACTATCGATGCCATCTCGACTATTCCTTCCAGCTCAGGGGTTCAAGCCCCACCGCACCACAGCTCTGCCACCAGCTGCCGCGACGCAAAACCCGCAGCATCCACCGCAGCAAGACACGAAGAGCCTCCCAAAAGGCAAACGCCCCTCGGGAGGCCCGTACGTGATTCCGGCTTATTACGCCTCGGACTTCTTGGCGTAGACAAACCAGTAGCCGAGCGCGATCAGAACCGCACCGCCCACGATGTTGCCCAGCGTGGCGGCGGACAGGTTAAACGCAATGCCCGCAGCGTTGAGCGCATCGGCGCCGGCGACGTCGGCACCATAGCCGCACGCGTGCATCACGGCACCCATAGGCAAAAAGTACATGTTGGCGACGCAGTGCTCAAAACCGCAGGCCACAAAGGCGGCGATGGGCAGCAGAATGCCCACAACCTTATCGACCACGGTCTTACCGGCGGTACCGATCCACACGGCCAGGCACACAAAGATGTTGCACAGGATGCCGCGGAAGAAGATCGTCACCCAGTCGATCGTCACCTTGCCGGCGGCGACGCTCACCATGGAGTTGGCGACCGCCTCGCCGTTGAGCTTATAGATGCCGGCCATGTACACCAAAAAGACGATGAACAGGGCACCGACAAAATTGCCGACCCACACGACGACCCAGGCCTTAAGCATCTGAACCAGGGTGATCTTTTTGCTCTTGAGTGCGCAGACCATAAGCGAATTGCCGGTAAACAGCTCGGCGCCGCACACCAGCACGAGCACCAGGCCCAGGCAAAAGCACAGACCGCCCACGACGCGCTGAGCGCCCCAGCCCAGCGTGCTATCGCTCAAGAACACGGTAAAGAACAGGCCGCCGAAGGCGATAAACGCGCCGGCGAACATTGCCAACAGAAAGGCCTTAGCGACCGGCAGGTTAGCCTTGGTCACGCCGGCGGCCTCGGTCTTGGCCTCGATCGCGGCGGGCGCCAGGCAATCGGGAGAGGGGTACTCCACCTTGGAATCTGCCATGTCAATCACTTCTTTCCTAATCAGCAGGAACAAGCGCTCCTATTGCTCTTGCCCCAAGCGGACAAAGTGGGAAAAGTCGTTGGCGGCCACGGCGTCGTACACGGCGTCGACGGCCTCAAAGACTTCCGGGGACATGGGGTTGTAGAACTCCGTGTCGCCCGGCTGAATCCCGACGAAGACGATATCATCACACGATTGCTCAATCTCTTCGATCAGAATCGACAAAGGAAGCGAATGCGTGGTGAACATCGATTTGCGCGCGACGTCGGTCTTATCGAGCAAGCGGATGGCGCCGACGGGCAGCGCCATGTCGGCGGCATCGACCAAAACCAAACGCGGCGGACGCTCGCGCTTGACCTCGATGATGTCATCCTCGGGCGTCTGACCGCCGTCGATGGTGTACCAACCGGCGATAGGCGTGTCCTCCATCTTTTTGGAGAGCACGGGGCCGGCGGCATCGTCGGCGCGCAGCACGCTTCCCGCCGTGAGCACGATACCCGCAAATGGGGCGCCGTTCACACGACCATCCACAACGCGACCCATTACTGCAACCTTCCCGTCAGATACACGCCCGACACATCGCGCACGCGCACCACCAGATCGCGGAACTTCATTAAGAACGCGACCTGCTGGGCATGCAGGCCAAAGTCGTCGTCGAACACCGAAATGCCAGCCTTGGCAGAACCGCGAAAACCGCGCTCGTCGAGCAGCGCATCGCAGGCCTCGAGCAGCGACGGCACCGCCGCCTTGTCGAGCTGGCACTCACCAAAGGAGCGGATGGCCTCGAACTTGGTCTTGGCCTCCCCCTCCGGCAGCGCATCGACGAGCGAATAGAACACATCCACCGGCACCGACAGGCGCGGCTCAAAGCAATCGAGCACGCCGGTGTGGTGGCCCACGGCGAGCGTGTAGTACAGCACGTCGCAGGCCTCCTGGGGAACGTCTTCCTCGGTCTCCACAAACTTACGCGTGAGCTCATAGAAGACCACCTGGTCGGGCGCGTGGCCCAGGCAGGGGTCGGCGACGCCCTCGGCGGCCTCGTCGCTTGCGCGCGAGGCATCGCCAAAAGAGCCGCCGAGCATACCGGGGCCCGCAAAGTAACCAGAGCGGTCCGTGAGCTCCATCTAGCGACCTCCGGCCAGCACCAGATCCTGCAGCGCCGAGTATACCTCGACGCGGCGCGGATCGTCCTGCTTGTCGATGAGCAGCGCCATGGCACCGCGGATATCGCCCTTGGGCGCGCCCTCGAGCGTATCCATAAACTCGTTGGCCAAGTCGCGGCCGTAACGGTAGCCGCTCATGGCGCGAGCTTCGCGCTCAATGGCAACGCGCAGCTTGTACGGCACGCCGGGGTGCAGGATATCGGCCTGCTCGCCGGCGGCCTCCACCGTGGTCTCGGCATGGAGTTTTTGGTCCAGCAGACCAAGTGCCATGGCAAAGCCGTAGACGGTCTGCGCGGGGCTGGGCGGGCAGCCGGGGATGTAGACATCGACCGGCAGAATCTTGTCCGTGCCGCCCCAGACGCAATAGTTGTCGTAGAAGATGCCACCGGTGCAGCCGCACGCGCCATAGGACACCACGATCTTAGGATCGGGTGCGGCCTCAAAGGCGCGCAGGGCCGGCATGCGCATGGCACGCGTCACGGCACCGGTGTACAGCAGCACATCGGCGTGACGGGGCGAGGGCACGACCTTGATGCCAAAGCGCTCGACGTCGAAGACGGGCGTGATGGAACCGAAGATCTCGATCTCGCAGCCGTTGCAGCCGCCGCAGTCAACACGGTAGACATACACCGAGCGCTTGATCTTCTTAAGAAGGGTCGCCTTGGCCTTCTCGATGCTCTCGTCGAGCTCGATCTTGGTCGGGCGGTACTGAAGCCGCTCGGGCAAAAGCGTGGGTTCGGCCATGGTTACTCCTCCTTCGTATCAAAATCCATGATGATGCCCTCGACCGGCGCAGGACCGGCGGGAATCTCGGGCGCATCGGGGTTGAGCTCGCGGTCGATATACTCCGGGTTCACGCCGTGGCCGCCCAGATACTCCATGCCGGGGCCCTGGGGCTCGCCGGACGCAAGCGTCTCGTTGGCAGCCATGCCGTGTGCGTTGCCGGTCTTTACGGCCGAGGCGGCGCGCAGGGCGTCGAGCTCGCGCTTGCATTCCTGGCACATACCGACGGTACGGGCGGCCTGGATGGCCTCCATGCCGCCGGTCTTTTGCAGCAGGCGCTTGGCGTAGTCGATTTCCTTGTGCGGGGCAAACGGCTTGCCGCAGCGCGAGCAGTGCTCGAGCGTGTAGACGCTCTTGCTGGTGAGGTCGTCCTTGCTCATGACGGCCAGCTCAAACTCCTCGGTGAGCTTGATGGCCTCCATGGGGCAGGCTTCCTCGCAGCGGCCGCAAAAGATGCAGCGGCCGTAGTCAATCGACCAGGTAATGGTATCGGCCGCAAGGTCGGTGTCCATGCGAATGGCATCGGCCGGGCACGCCACGCCGCAGGCTCCGCAGGCGATGCAGAGCTCGGCATTGTGCTCGGGCTTGCCGCGCATGTCCTTGTTGGTGGGGAACGGCGCAAACGGGTACTTGACCGTCGCGTCGCCGGCCTTGGCGTTAACCTTCCAAAGCTTCAGCATATTAGAGCGCCTCCTCATCGAGCGGAGCGGCCATGGTGCCCTCGCCCGCAAGCGGCGACTTGTCGCGCCAGACGTTCTCGAACTGCTCCTTATCGAGCACGTGGTCGCGCTTGGCGGCGACATCGGTCACCGTCACGCGGTCGGTGCAGGAGTAGCACGGGTCGAGCGAGCCGACGATCAACGCCGCGTCGCCCACGGTGTTGCCGCGGAACATGTAGCGCAGGACCGGCCAGTTGCTGTACGTGGCGGCCTTGGCGCGCCAGCGGTAGCACTTCTGGTTGTTGCCGAGCATGGCCCAGTGCACGTCCTCGCCGCGCGGCGCCTCGGTGGCACCGATGGCGTACTTGTGCGGGGTGTACCCCCAATCCGTGGTGAGGATGGGGCCCGACGGGCAGTTCTCGAGCATGGTCTCGATCATGTCGATCGAGTCGTAGACCTCCTGGATGCGAACGGCGGTACGGCCGAAGGCATCGCAGGTGTCGGCCGTGGCGGCGTGCATCTTTTGGACGTCCGGATCGGCGTAGCCGTCGAAGGGATGGTCAAAGCGCACGTCGCGGGCATAGCCCGAGCCACGCATGAGCGGGCCGACCGGCGAGAAGTCACGTGCGATCTTGCGGTCCAAGATGCCGATACCGCTCGTACGCTCAATAAAGTTGGGCGTGGAGAGCAAGACGTCGACGAGTTCCTGAACCTCGGAGCGCAGCTGGTGGATGGTCGTGAGCGTGGAAAGCTTCTGCTCGGCCAAAATGTCGCGACGCACGCCGCCGATCACGTTGAGGCCGTAGGTCTTGCGGTGACCGGAGAGCTTCTCGGCCAGGTCCATGGACTTCTCGCGGACGCGGAAGAACTGCTGGAAGCCGGAGTCGAAGCCCGTGTAGTGCGACGCCAGGCCAATGTTGAGCAGATGCGAGTGCAGGCGCTCGACCTCGAGCATGATGGCGCGGATGTACTGGGCGCGCGGCGGGACATGAATGCCCTGGGCGCGCTCGACGGCCTCGGCATAGGCCACCGAGTGGGCGCAGCCGCAGATGCCGCAGATGCGGTCGGCGAGGAACGTCACGGCGTCATAGTTCAGGCGCGTCTCAGCGACCTTCTCCATGCCGCGGTGCACGTAGAACAGACGGTAGTCGGCATCGACGATCGTCTCGCCCTCAACGAACAGGCGGAAGTGGCCGGGCTCGTCGGAAGTAATGTGCAACGGGCCCATGGGGACGAGCGTCGTCTCCTTGCCCTTGGTATCGGCCAAGAACTCGTAGTTTTCCATGTCGCTCGCGGGAGCGGGACGGAAGCGGTAGTCCATGGAGTCCTTGCGCAGCGGGTACAGGCCGCTGGGCCAATCGTCGGGCAACACCAGGCGACGACGGTCGGGCAGACCCTCGGGAATCAGGCCGAACATGTCGCGAAGCTCGCGCTCGCCCCACACGCAGGCGGGGACAAAGGGCGTCACGGACGGGAACGTCATCTTGGCGGGATCGACCTCGGTGCGCACGGTCACCCAGCCGGGGTCCTCCCCCTCCATGGAGATGACGTAGTACACGGCGTAGCGACCGCACAGACTGCGCTCGTCGTTGCCGATGATTACGGGAATCCAGCCGTAGCGCTCGTAATACAGGTAGTGGACGGCCTCGGGCAGCTTGTCCTGCTTGACGGTGATCGTCAGCTGGTCCTCGCACTGCCATTCGACCTTCTCGATAGCGCCCGGCACTGCGGCGCGCAGGGCCTCGACGTGGCTTTCGCAGCGACGAGCGTAGTCCTTCTTTTCAGGTTCTGCCATGGTGCTAATTCACCTCGCTTGTCTTGGTCTGGGAGCTGAACACCATGCGGTAGAGAGGGGCCTCGTGGAGCTCTTCGACGCTCTGGTTCAAAACGACGGACGTTGCATCCTCGACGCCGCTCGTAATGGCGACCGGGGTGGCGATACCGAACCACATGACCACGATCGCGAGGGCGATCTCGGGGATGATCATGAGGGCGGGCACCTCGTGGCGCTTCATGCCCTCGGGCGCCTTGCCGAAGATGGACTTGAGCGCGATGCCGGTAAGGGCAAAGTACACGCCGGTGAGGCCAATGGCCACGAGCACGACCACCCAGATGGGACCGGACTGGACGCCGGCCACGAAGGTGAGGAACTCGGAGATGAACAGGGCGAACGGCGGGAAGGCGGCGAGCGCGAGCAGGGCGATGATGGTGAGCGCTGCCGTGACGGGAGCGATCTCGACGACGCCCTTGATCTTGTTCAGGTCGCGGGTGTGGTAGATGTGCTGGATGTTACCGGCCATGCAGAAGGCGAGCGCCTTCGTGAAACCGTGGAAGATGCAGTGCAGCAGGCAGGCGGCGATACCGAGCGGACCACCGATACCCAGGCACAGCGCGACCACGCCGACGTTGTCGACGGAGGAGTACGCGAAGCGGCGCTTGATATCGTCCTGCTTAAAGATGCACAGGGCGGCCACCAGGATGGACAGCGTGCCCAGGATGAGCAGGAGCGTACGCGGATAGGTGTCGCCCACCGTGATGATGGACAAGGAGTAGAAGCGGATGATCACCAGCATGGCGCACTTGAGCAGCACGCCCGAGAGCAGCGCGGAGACCGGGCTCGGAGCCTGGGAGTGCGCGTCGGGCAGCCAAGTGTGCATGGGGAACAGGCCCGCCTTGGTGCCGAAGCCGATGACGATGAACGCGAACGCGAGGCGCACGAGCATCGGGTCGAACTGGTCGGCGTAGGGCATGATGGAGGTGAGGAAGGCTGCCTCATGCGCGTTGGGCATGATATCGGCGGCGTTCGCGTAGATGAGCAGCGTGCCGAACAGGCCGAAGGCCACGCCGGCGGTGCAGACCATCGCGTACTTCCAAGACGCCTCGAGCGCCTGCTTGTTCTTGTAGATGCCCACGAGGAACACGGTCGACAGCGTGGTGGCCTCGACCGCCGCCCAGGTGAGGATGATGTTGTTGGACAGGCAGGCGAGCAGCATCGTGAAAACGAACAGGCTAAACAGCGCGTAGTACTGCTTGGTGCGCTCGGCCGGCATGGTCTTCTCCTCGATATCGATCTTGATATAGGAGATGGAGTACACGCCGGTGATGAACCCGATGATGCCTACCAGAAGGACGAAGATCGACGAGAGCGAATCGAGATGGAGCCACAGGCCCAAAGCGTCGATATTCTGCCCGCTCGAGAGCATGGTTCCCGCGGTGACGACCGAAAGGACGAGGGTCGCCGCGACGGAGATGGTGTTGAGCCCCGCAAAGACGCTGTAGGACGTCGTCTTGGGGAGCGCAGCCATAATCAGGGAGAACACGAGGGGGCAAGCGAGCAGGGCGACCGCCAGCATTGAAACATCCATGGCCTACCCCTTCAATTCGGTCAGGTCGTGGGAGTCGAGCGACTTGGTGTCGTTCCAGATCCTCACGACGACGGCGGACATGATGATGACGGCGAAAATGGCGTCGGTGGCGATGCCGATCTCGATGATCTCGGGGGCCGTGGGCGCGAGCAGGGCGAGCGTCACGTGGCTACCGTTCTCCATAAGGCAGTACCCGAAGATCTGCTTGAGGATGTTGCGCTGGGAGATGATGCACGTGAGGCCGACGAAGAAGTGCGCGAAGCTGATGGCGAGGGCCGGAGTAGCCACCTCAGCGGTGGGCAGGCTCAGGCGCGTGACCACCGCGAAGCAGATGGCCACCTCCAGACCGGTGAGGATGATGGTCCAGGCCGGCTTGATGGAGGAGGTCAGCGTGCTATCGGCAGGCGAACCCATCTTTTTGTAGGCACGGTTGAGAATGAACGGAACGAGGATCACCTTGGTGACGAAGGCCGACGCGGCCCACATGAGAAGCTCGGTGGCACCGGTGGTGAGGCCCAGGGTGAGCAGCACGCCCACCAGGACAACCGACTGGATCGCGTACCACTTAATGGCGGACGGGATGGTCTTCGAGACGACCACCATGGTGGAGGTCACGATCAGAAGACCGCCCAGGATATTGACTAACGAATAACCCATGTCCTACCTCCTAACCCATCCAACTAGAGGACAGAGGACCGGCGACGACGACCATGATCATGAGGACGACGAACACGAACGCCATGGCGCGCGGAAGGGGCTGGCCGGCGGCCACGGTCTCGCTCGGCTCACCGGGCAGGACCTTACCCATCCAACGCAGGAACCATGCGAAGGTGGCGACGGTCTCGACGACCATGACGCACACGAGGACGAAGATGACCGTGTTGGAAGCACCAACCGCGAAGCCACCGGAAATAATCTGGAACTTGGAGAAGAACGTGCTCATGGGGGGCACGCCGGCGATAGCGGTCGCGGCGACCGCGAAGCCCACGCCCGTGACCGGGTACTTCTTCATGAGGCCCTGGATCTTGGGCAACATACGGGTTCCCAGCGCGAAGCTGAGGGAGCCGGCGATGAGGAAGAACAGGGTCTTGGTGAACGCGTGGTTGAAGATGTGCTCGACGGCGCCGTTGAACGCCATCTGGCTTCCGAACACGGAGAGGCCCAGGCCGAAGAACACGTAGGCGAGCTGCGCGATCGTCGAGAAGGCGAGCAGGCGCTTCATATCCTTCTGGGGCAGGTACATGAGGAAGCCGAAGAGCATGGTCACGACGGCGTCGATGATGGCGACCCAACCGACGATCTCGGGGATATCGCCGGCACTCGCAAGAGCGCGGGCGAACACGCACACGCCGACCTTCACCATGGACGCGCCATGGAGGTAGGCGGAAACGGGCGTGGGGGCCTCCATTGCGGAGGGCAGCCACATGTAGAGCGGGAACTGGGCGGACTTGGCCCAAGCGGCGAACAGGACGAGCAGCAGCACGACGGTCTTCATACCGGAATCGAGCTGGGAGATCGCGCTCAGCGCGAACGTGCCGGTTCCGGCGAACAGGAAGGCCGCGCCGATGTAGAGTCCCAGAGCGCCGATATGGGTGATGATGAGCGCCTTCATACCGGCCTTCTTGGCCGTGGGCGTCATGTAGTAGCTGATGAGGCCCCAGGAGCACACGCCGGTGATCTCGAAGAAAACGAGCTGGCCGACGATGGTGGAGCTGTAAGCGAGACCGGCCATGGCGCCGATGAACGTAGAGAAGTACACGTAGAAGCGGCGACGAGGCGCGTCGGGATGCTCCTTGTTCTTATCGCTCATGTACGGGAACGAATAGATGACGACGAGCAGGCCGATAGCGACGAACGCGGGTGCGAGCAGCGTGCTCATCCGGTCGAATATGAAGCCCATGACCAAGGTCTGGCCCATACTCGCCCAGGTTACATCGACCGCGTTCATGCCGTTTCCGGCAAACGTCGCGGCCAAGCCAACGGAAGCGACCGTGGCGATGCCGCCGGCGAAGGCGCAGATCCATTTAGCGTAGGGACGCGGCAGCATGACGATGAGCAGGGAGCCCAGCATGGGGACGGCAATCGCCACCATGGCAAAGAGGGACAAGCTCGATTCGATTGACATAGTTTCTCCCTTCTCCCTACACGCCTACGACGACGAAGACGAACGCGAGGACCGCGATGCCGACGACGGCCCAGGTCTGGTTACCGAGCACCTTGAAGCGCGAACGGGAAACGGAGTTCTCGAGCACGCCGCAGACAACGAAATCGACCAGGCACTTGACAAGGAAGACGACGGCGCCCACGAGAGCGGTGACGCCGATAGTCGCGGGCTCTCCCCAGGGGATGAAGATGGAGGTGAACCAAGCGACGACCACGACCTGCTTCATGCCCATGGCGAGCTTCATCATGGCCAGGGACGGGCCGGAGAGCTCGGCGAGCGGGCCCTCCTGGAGCTCCTGCTCGGCTTCGGCCTGATCGAATGGAAGCTTGCCGAGCTCCATGTAACAGGCGGCCGCGAAGGCGACGCCGGCGAGGATAACGGCGACGACGCTCGAGACGTTGCCCGTAACGATGTGCTGGCCCATGGTCGCAATGTCCGTGGAGCCGCACACGATGGCGACGGTGAACAGCGCGATGAGCATGGACGGCTCGATGAGCACGCTCATGAGGAGCTCGCGGATACCGCCGAAGCCCGCGTAGGCGTTGGAGGAATCCACGCCGGACAGCGCGAAGAAGAAGCGGGACAGCGCGAGCGCGTACATGATGGTGATGGCGTCACCAAAGACGGGCATGGGGCTCTCGAGCGTGAACATGGGCAGGCCCATGGCGAGCATGAACGACACCGCGAGGAACAGCGGCGGCATGATGCGCAGCACGAAGCTCGAGTCGGAACTCACGGACTCGGGACGCGCCATGAGCTTCGCGAGGTCCCGGTAATCCTGAAGGATGGACGGACCGCGGCGATTGTGCATCTTCGCGCGAATCACACGGGCGAGGCCGGAGAAGAAGGGCGCGACCAGCATGACCACGAGGCCCTGCGCTATCGCAAGAACGATGTTCATAATATCCTCTCCCCTCTCTAGACCATGACCACGGCGAGCACGAGGAAGACCACGAGCGCCGCGACGATGTAGCAGATGTATACGGAGTAGTTGCCGCCCTCGATCTTGGAGGCGAGGCCGGCCAGCTTATCGGCACCCTCGCTCGGTGCATCGACCAGGAAGCGGTCGGGCAGGGGCTCAACGCCCTGGGCGACACCGGTGAGCTTCTGGAACACGTGCGCGATGGACCAGCAGATCTTGGTGCATACCTCGCGCAGGGTGTAGAGCGGGCCCATGAAGAGCTCTACGTCTGACGCGAAGCTCGTGGCGACGACGGGCATGTGCTCGTTGGGCTCGTAGCCGCACGCCCAAGGGTCGGTCTTCTTAGCGGGGGCCTTGGTGCTGAGGCAGGACCTCAACACGAACGCGAGGCCGGTGAGGACCACGAGCGCGATGGCGATCGCGGGGGTGGAGGTGGCGGCACCGGAAATCTCGTTCACCAGAGACACGCCCGAGGTGGCTGTGACGGCAGAGCCGGCAAGCACGCTCTGGGCGACGTCGCCCAGAACCGGGGCGATGACGGGAGAGCCGATTCCCAGCACCACGCAGATGGCCGCGAGGAGCATCTGCGAGAACAACATCGGAGCCGGGGACTCCTTGGCGTTCGCGGCCTCCTGGGAACGAGGGCTGCTCGCGAACGAGACGCCGTAGGCCTTCACGAAGCACGTGACGGCCAGGGCACCGGTGATGGCGAGGGCGGCCGCGGAGGCGACGGCGAACACCATGACGACCGGGTCGGAGAGCGTCGAGATGTTGAACAGGGACTGGTAGGTGAACCACTCGGAAACGAAGCCGTTGAGCGGCGGGATAGCCGAGATGGCAAGGGCACCGATGAGGAAGCAGACGGCCGTGACCGGCATACGGCGGAACAGGCCGCCCATCTTCTCCATGTTGCGCGTACCCGTGGCATAGAGCAGGGAGCCCGCGCCGAGGAACAGCTCGCCCTTGAACATGGCGTGGTTGAGCGTGTGGTAGAGGGCGGCCATGAGCGCGATCGTCGCGATGACGTCGTTGCCCAGGGCGTGCGCCGTCATGGACGCGCCGACACCGAGCAAGATGATGCCGATGTTCTCGACGGAGTGGTAGGCCAGCAGGCGCTTAATGTCGTGCTCGTGGAGGGCGTAGACGACGCCCAGGACCGACGAGATGGATCCGAAGACCAGGACCATGAGGCCCCACCAGAGCTGGACGCCCGAACCCGCGAGCAGGTCGAGACCGACCTTGAGGATTCCCAGGATGCCGATCTTGATCATGCCGCCGGACATGAGGGCGGACACGTTGGACGGCGCCTCGGGGTGCGCCTGGGGCAGCCAGGAGTGCAGCGGGATGATACCGGCCTTTGCGCCGAATCCGAAGAACGCGAGGACGAAGCACGCGGAGGAGACGGCGGGTCCAAAGTCATGCGTACGGAAATCACTGAAGCTGAAGGAACCGCCCACGCCGTTGGTCATGAGCAGGAAGCTCGCCATGATAAGGACAAAGCCCACGTGCGCGATGACGAAGTAGAGCCAACCGCCCCTAATGGAGTTCTTGTTCTCCTCGATAACGACAAGGAAGTAGCTCGTAAGGGACATGAGCTCAAAGGCGACCAGGAACCAGAACACGTTGTCGGCGGTGATGACGAGCATCATCGAGGCGACGAAGGTGTTCATGAAGAAACCGGCGCGCCCGACCTTGCCCGGGTACTCATCGAAGTAGGACAGACCGTAGATGAAGCCCGCAAAGGCGAGGATTGAGATGAGGACCACGATCAGGCCCGCAAGGCCGTTGAGCAAGAGCTCGAGACGGGCGAACGGGAAAAAGAAGACCGTGTTGAGGGACGAAACGTCGCCAAGCACGGCCTCGAGGCCCGCGATGAACGACAGCACGGCCGCGACGGCGCCGATCAGGCAGCCGGCGGTCTTGGCGGCGTTATCGGCCTTGATCAGCAGAACCGAGGCGAGCGCACCGATGCACGAGACGGCAAGCGATGCGATAAACAGCGTCATGCTATCCATTGTTTACGCTCCCTTCTGCTTTCTCGGACAGGCCCTGGGCCACAGCGGTAACGTCGACGACTGGACCGTTTTCGATCGAGCGCAGGCGCTTGGCCTCGTCGAGCTCGCGATCGGCCGCGCCGCCCATGACGGTCAGCGCCTTGGTGGGGCACGCCGCCACACAATGCGGGCCGTCCGGATCGAAGGCACACAGGTCGCACTTGACGGCGCTGGTGTACTGGCCAGGAGCCCACGTAAGCAGGCTGCTCAGGGACTTAGGATACGAAGGCGTCGGGTCGCACATGCCTGCGACACCGGCGATAGACGTGCCATCGGGATGGATGGCTCCGAAGGGGCACGCGATGGCGCACAGCCTGCACCCGATGCACTCCTGCTCCTTGACGTGGATGCGATCGCCATCGTGCTCGATGGCATTCACCGGGCAAACCTCGGCGCAGGGAGCACCCTCGCAATGGTGGCAGGCAAGGGCGGCCGAAATACCGCCGGTCTTCACGAGCGCCAGGCGCGGCGTATCCTGAAGACCCTGCATCCGGTGGGCGTCGGCACAGGCGGACTGGCATGTTCCGCAGCCGATGCACCTCTCCGGGTTGATGTCGATGAAGCGGTTCATCCCCACTTCCTTTCAAAATAACGGGCCGGGCTCCCGAACGTACGGGACGCCCGGCCCAAAAAGCCAACGAGAACGGGACTACACGATTTGGTTCACGTGCGTCTCGTCGTCGAACTTGGCGGCGCCAGGCTCAACGTCCTGGGGAGCGGCGGCGTCCACCAGAGCCTGCTTGAGCTCGGTGTACTGACGCTCGACCTCGCCCTCAGCCCAGACCTGGTCGGCGATAGCGTCGACCTGGCAGGCGGAGAACTTGTCCTCGGGCGTATGCGAGACCGGGTCGACCTTGTGCATGGTCAGCTCGTTGCACTTGCCGATCCACCACTGGTAGGTCATATAGACCGTGCCCTTGTTGATACGGTCGCTCACGTCGGCGCGGCTGTATACCTGGCCGCGGCGGCTGTGAATCGAGACGATGTCGCCGTTCTTGATACCACGCGCCTGGGCGTCCGCGGGATTCATGCGGACAAAGCCAGGCTCGTCGGCGAGCAGCGCCAGCGTCTTGCAGTTGCCGGTCATCGAACGGCAACTGTAGTGGCCGACCTCGCGGACGGTGCACAGGATGAGCGGGTACTCATCGTCGGGAAGCTCGGAGGGCGCCTCCCAGTCGTGCGCCATCAGGTTGGCGCGGCCGTCCTTGGTGGTGAACTTGCCGCCAGCGAACATGTCGGGCGTACCGTGGTCATTCACATCGGTGCTCTTGACGGGCCACTGGGCGTAGCCGCCCTCGGGAGCCATCTTCTCGTAGGTCGCGCCCACAAAGTTGGGGCACAGACTAATGCACTCGTTCCAGATCTGCTCGGTGTTGTCGTAGTGCATGGGATAGCCCATGCGCGTGGACAGGTCCGCGAAGATCTCCCAGTCGTGACGGCACTCGCCCTTGGGCGGAACAGCTGCGTCAAAGTGCTGGAAGCTACGGTCGGATGCGGTAAAGACACCCTCGTGCTCGCCCCAAGAGGTGGCAGGCAGGATGACGTCGGCGAGCATAGTCGTCTGCGTCATAAAGATGTCCTGGCAAATGAACAGATCCAGCTCGGAGAGCGTCTTGCGCATACCGGCCGAATCGGGCTCGGTCTGCACCGGGTCCTCGCCGTAGTTGTAGAAGCAGTGCACCTTGCCCTCGTCGACCAGGTGGCCCAGGTCGGTGAGCTTGTAGCCCTCCTCGAGCGGGAGCTTTTCCTCGGGCACGCCCCAAGCCTTGGCAAACTTGGCACGCACTGCCGGGTCGGTGACCTTCTGGTAGCCAGGGTACAGGTTGGGCAGCATGCCCATATCGCAGGAGCCCTGGACGTTATTCTGACCGCGCACGGGCGCGAGGCCGGAATTGGGTTTGCCGATCTGGCCGGCAACGCAGGCGATGGAGGCGATGGTGTGCACCGTCTTCAGGTTCTGCTTCTGCTGGCATACGCCCATGCCCCAGCCAATGATGGCAGAGGGCTTCGCCGTGGCGTACATCTCGGCAGCTTGGTGGATCAACGCGGGCTCGACACCCGTGATGTCCTGTACGGATTCGGGAGTGTAGTTCTTGATGGTCTCCCACCACTCGTCAAAGCCGTTCGTATGCTCGGCGACGAATTCCTTGTCGTAGAGGCCATCGTTGACCAGACAGTTGGCAAAGGCGTTGAGGAACGCAACGTTGCAACCGTTCTTGATCGGAAGGTAGAGATCGGCGATACGCGCGGTTTCGATATGGCGCGGGTCGGCGACGATGATCTTGCAACCCTTTTCTTTGGCTCGCACGATACGCCTTGCGACGATGGGGTGCGAATCGGCAGGGTTATAGCCGAAGAGGAAAATGCAGCCCGCATCCTCCATACCGGGGATGGAGCATGACATGCAACCTGAACCAACCGTGTCCATCAGACCGAGGACAGTAGGGCCGTGTCAAGTACGGGCGCAGTTGTCCACGCTGTGGGTGCCGATGCACGCACGCGTAAACTTCTGCATGACGTAGTTCGCCTCATTGCCGCCGCCTCGCGAAGAGCCGGTGGTCATGACAGCGTTAGGACCATATTCGTCAATTATGGCCTGCATCTTAGATGCGGTGAAATCCAGTGCCTCGTCCCAGCTTACGCGCTCAAGATCCGCGCCCTTAGTGCGGCGGATCATCGGGTGCAGTACGCGAGGAGTCAAGATCTTGGTGTCGTTGATGAAGTCGTAGCCGCTCATGCCCTTAAGGCACAGCTCGCCCTGATTGGTGATGCCGTTGAGCGGTTCGGTACCCACGACCTGGCCGTTTTGGACCAGGAGGTTAAACTGGCAACCGGCGCCGCAGTACGGGCAGATCACTTTATGCTTCTCCATGACACCCTCCTTCCTTTTTCTGCTACCGAATGCTCGGTACTTATTTGACAATCATTGGGCCTGTATGGCCACCCGCCTACGCCTCGTTTTCGATGGTGGCGCGGGCACGCTCGGCAGTCAGTTCTGCCAGGCGCTCCTCGTCTACCAGGGTGAGGCCCTTGGTCGGGCACGCCTCGGCACACGCCGGACCGCCGGGACGGTCCACGCACAGGTCGCACTTGAGCACGAAGCTCTTGGTCTGCGAACCCACGCGCACATCACCCATCAAGACGGGGACCTGCGTGGTCGCAACGCTCACGGCGCCAAAGGGGCAGGCCATGACGCAGCTCTTGCAGCCGATGCAGTTGTCCTCGTTGACGCCGATGCGATGGTTCTTTGGATCAAAGAACAAGGCGCCCGTGGGGCAGGCCTTGGCGCACGGAGCGTCCTCGCAGTGGTGACATGCCACCGGCGCGGAAATCTCGTACGTTCGCGTCACGCGCAAGCGAGGTGCGGCGATGTTGCCGGGAATATCGTGTGCCTCGATGCACGCCGCCATACAGGTTTGGCACCCAATGCAGCGTGAAGAATCAGCCACGACTCGTTTATTGCCCATGTTGTTCACTCCCTCCTGAATCCCATGCCGGAGAGACCCTGTCGACGTTGCCCCGGACCGCCCGTGGTCCGGCATCGGCGTATCGAGCGCATGCGGCGAAACAGGCGCTTCGATAGAGTTCCTCCAACGATATACAGGCTAAATATACGCAGTTGCAGGTGGCAAACTTGAGCATAGGCCCTGCAATACGGGTGTATTGCAGGGGTTTTGGCAGGTTGGAATTATTCTCTAGAAGCTATAAAGGTGAGTGTATTACATGCGTACGCCTCAGAGATTTTTACGCGCTCTCATTTTGGATGTACTACGCTTGTATTCGTGTTAATGGTTATTTACTTGAGTAAAATAAAGTAATGGTTTTAAGATTCTAAGATGTCGGTATATACCGCATTTGACCGACTATATTGCACGCTAGCTAAGGGAGGGCAGTGATGTCATCGACGCAAAAACGAGCCATCCTGCAGGTGCGCATTCGCGAAGAGGACAAGCAGCATGCCGAGCGCCTCTACGACGCCATGGGCACATCGCTTGCCGAGGCTGTCCGCCTATTTGTCGCGCAGAGCATTTTGATGCGCAAGCTTCCCTTTCAGCCAGTCGCCGTGCGCTCAAAGGTTGGCACCGCCGCCTATGGATCGCTCAAAGCATATGGTGACCCCAATCGCCGCGCCGAGGAACGCAATGCCTGGATTGAGTACCTTGCCACAGAAAACGACGATTCGATTTTGGGTCCCGAGGAAGTAGATATCCATGAGTAGCACCATCATCGACGAGACCGTCATCCTGCGCTACCTGCTTGACGACGACGAAGTTCTGTCCCCGCGCGCCGCCAAGGTCATCGCCACGCGCGCCGCTCGTGTCTACCCCGAAATCATCACGCGCGTCGTGGTCACGCTGCGCGACGTCTATAAGGTTCCCCGCGTTGAGATTGCTGCGGCTATGAAAAGGCTGCTCGATGACGTCATGGTCGACGAGCCCACCGTTGTCGCCCTTGCCGTCAAACTCTTTGGCAAAACCCATATGGACTTTACCGACTGCCTCCTCGCAGCCCGAACCGCCATCTACAACGATGATGTCGTGAGCTTTGGCAAGCCCATCATCCAAGGCATGATCGATTACCGCCGCCAGCGCCAAACCGCTGCCGACGCCCGCGACCGCGCCGCCGAATCCCGCAGCCGAAGCACCGACTCCACCATCGACAAGCTCCGCCACCGCCCCCGCCACTAACCCCATCCCCTCTTAGGTTGCGGTGAAATAGTTCCTGGATTTAGGCTTATTCGAGCTTTTCAGGAACTATTTCACCGCAACTTTCTGTAAGGGTGGTTTTTAGTGCCACCGAGGGGCACTAATCAACCGTTTGCCGATATGTTTGGCTCTGGCTCATGGCTCTGACCTGCCCCGTCAAGCTTTTGGTCAGTTCATGGCAAGGTCTGGCGGACCAAATATGGGATAGCGTAGTGTCATTCACTCCCCCCTCGAGACCATGGGGTCGAAAATGAGTCATGATAAACGCTGTTCCAAACCGCAAGCAGAGCTGTTCTTCCGGTTATTCGAGGCCCATCATGGCGGGCACCTGTTTATAGCTACCAAAAAATGGGACGAACGCTGTGCCTACGCGCTCATGCAAAAAGAGATGATTATTCGACTCTACAACCATGTCTACGCTGATCCCGCGTATTGGAATGACCTCGGCGTCGAAGATCGCATCTTTCAATTGGCATCCGCTATTGCGGTCGTTGAACCGGATGCCGTGTTTTGTGGAGCAACGGCGGCGCTGCTCTATGGCATCGGTTCTGCATATTCGCTTCTCGACAAGGTGCAAGTGCTGCTACCGCGTTCCACCAGACGCGATATGTACGAATTCGTTGAATACCGACGCTGGCGACCGGGCGACGTATGGCAGCTCGGCCCGTTTACGCTAACGGATCCATATCGCACGGTGGTCGACATCGCCCGAACGAGCGCTTTTCGATATGCACTAGGCTATGTCGACGGGTTGGCTCGTGAGTACGGTGTCGAGCGTGAAGAATTGCGTGCATATGCACAAGCGAACTGCCGCGGATTGCACGGCATCGCGCGCGCATTTGACGTTTTTGAACACATGGATGGCAGGTCGGATAACGGTGGAGAATCCGAAGCACGAGCGGCAATGATTATGGCAGGAGTTGCCGCTCCCGAACTTCAGGTTGAAATCACTCGACCGGGAAACGCCGGCTATTATTTGGCAGATTACGGCTGGCAGATGCCAAACGGCTCTTGGATGCTGGCTGAGCTGCATGGGCTGGGCAAGTTTGAGGGCGATGCCCAAAATGATCCGGAACATACTGCGGCAAAAACCTATCGAGCTGCCCTCGTGCGCGACGCGAACCTGCGTGCTATGGGCCACAACGTCATTCATTTCAAGCTCTCAGACACCTACGATGTCAAAGCGTTCGGCTCCATGATGCGCGGCTACGGTATACCAACCACAAAACCCTACGCAGACTCCTGACCGGCTGTCCTCATCTTCTCGACAACAGAACCCATCATCGAACCGCCCCGCTCGGCCTCAATAAGTTGCGGTGAAATAGTTCCTGGACAACAGCTTTTGTGGCTAATCCAGGAACTATTTCACCGCAACTTAGGTGGGTATGTGGGGTCCCGGCATGTATATGAAAATGGCTCTGGTCCCAAAAGGAACCAGAGCCATTCATCTATCTTATGGAGCGGGCGACGGGAATCGAACCCGCGTCATCAGCTTGGAAGGCTGGGGTTCTACCATTGAACTACGCCCGCAAGATATGGTCGGGACGACAGGATTTGAACCTGCGACATCCTGCTCCCAAAGCAGGCGCGCTACCAAACTGCGCCACGTCCCGAAGGTGTTGAGCAGCTAAGGTCTAAACCTTGCGTGTCCCAAAGCGAAGGAAATTATAGGGGAGACTCCCCGCCTGTGCAAGCATTGATGCCTTAGCTCCTCGAATGTGCGACAAAACGACTATGGAGCAGGCCGATCACAAATGCCACCACGGCAACCGGCGCCCACGCGGCACCGATATCCGCCAACGGCAGCGCATCAAACGGCAGCCACGTGCCCCCAAAGAACACATCGCGGACCGAGGTGATCACGCTCTGCACGGCAACCACACCGCCAACCCAGACCCACACCTGCGGATGAGCGTCGCAAAAGCCGTGTACCAAACCCATGAGAACCAGCACGATGGCGACGGGATACAAGGCGTTAAGCATGGGCACCGAGAACATAAGGATCACGTCGAGGCCCACGTTGGAGAGCACGCACGAAAACGCCGCGAACACAAAGGCAAGGATCGCGAAGGGGCGGCGCATGGCCTCCTCGGAAGCCTCCGCTCCCCCTTCAACTACGTACGTCTCACAGAAATAGCGCGAGCAGCAGCTAATAAGACCGATGCACACGTTCATGCAGGCGAGGAAAAAGATCGCGAAGACCACGACCGTGCCAGCAAGCCCAAAATGCATGGAGGCCGAACGAGCGAGGATGGCAGCGCCGTTGGTGGCATCGGGCATAACCGTGCCGAGTTGCATTCCGGCAAGCGCCAGGCCGCAGTAGATGATGGCCATGAGCACGCCGGCGATCACACCCGAACGCGAGATCTCGAAGGCCACGCGCCTATCGTCGGTAACGCCCAACTCGTGGATGGTCTCGGCGATGATGATGCCGAAGGCGAGCGACGCGAGCAGGTCCATGGTCTGATAGCCAGTCAAAAAGCCCTGCACGGCGGCGCCTGCATCGTAGGGAGCCTGAGGCGCGGCAGCCGGTCCCAGTGGCGAGACCACGGCGGCACCCACGACCAACACGATGAGCGCAATGAGCGCGGGGCCCGTAATGCGGCCGAGCACGCGCGTGATGACACCCGGGCGCAGCGTGAGAGCAAACGCGACGAAAAAGAAGCCAACGGCAAACACCAGGCGAGCCGTGCCGAGCGAAACACCCTCGGGCAGTAGCGGCACCAGCATCTCGAAGGCCGTAGAGCTTGTGCGCGGAATGGCCAGGCACGGGCCGATGGCCAGATACACCGCCGCGACAAAGAACTCACCGAACTTGGGGTGCACGCGGCCGGCAAGCTCGCGTGCCGTTCCGGCAAGCGCCACGGCGATAAAACCCATGACGGGCAGGCCGATGGCGGCAATCAGAAAGCCGAGCATGGCGACCGGCGTGGCAGAACCTGCCTGCAGCGCCAGCAATGGCGGA
This sequence comes from Collinsella sp. CLA-ER-H6, assembly GCF_040092305.1. Lineage (NCBI taxonomy): Bacteria > Bacillati > Actinomycetota > Coriobacteriia > Coriobacteriales > Coriobacteriaceae > Collinsella > Collinsella sp. CLA-ER-H6. The sequence continues at coordinate 81,579 of NZ_JBBNLS010000006.1, read as the reverse complement.
ATGATGAGGTTACCGGCGCCAAAGAGCATCGAGAACAGCGCAATGCCGACGGTAACGACATGGTCGGAGCGCAGACCGCGCGGTGCGGATGAGGCCATAGGCACACCTTTCGGGTCGAAACAAAAACGGGACGGGCAAAAGACCCGTCCCGCAAGTATATACGCTCTAGCAGGCTAAATCGCGCAAAGCGTCAATCGCAGTGTCGACTTCCTCGTCCGTGTTGAAATACCCAAACGAGAAGCGAACGACACCCTGGCGCTCGGTCCCGAGCGCGCGGTGCATGAGCGGAGCGCAATGGGCGCCGGGGCGCGTCGCAATCCCCCACCCTTGCATGAGCGCGTCCGAGATCTCGGCAGAGTCGATATCACCCACGTTGAGTGAGACGATCGCCGAGCGCACGGGCTGGTCAAACGCACCGTAGAGCTTAATCCCCGGAATCTCGCGCACACCGGCAAGGAAGCGATCCGCCAGTGCTCGCTCGTGTGCCGCAATCGCCTCGACCCCGCCTTGCGCCTCGATAAAGTCGAGACCTGCGGAAAGTCCCGCGATGCCGTGGCCGTTGAGCGTGCCCGCCTCAAGGCGCGTGGGCCACCCAAGCGGCTGCAGCGCATCGAAGCTGTGCACGCCCGTGCCGCCCATGGCCCACGGAGCCACGTCAATGCCCTCCGCCACGGCCAGGCCGCCGGTGCCCTGCGGACCCATGAGCCCCTTATGGCCGGTAAAGCACACAATGTCGAGCCCCATGGCCTGCATATCGATATGCATCGCGCCGGCAGACTGCGAGGCGTCGACGATCACCAGCGCGCCGGCAGCATGGGCCATGGCGGCCACGCGCGCAATGTCGACCTCATTGCCGGTCACATTGGAGGCGTGCGTCACCACCACGGCACGCGTGCCCGGCGTGACCAGCTGCTCGAGCTCGTCATAATCGAGAACGCCGTCCGCATCGCAACCCGCATGCTCAACCGTCACCCCCTGCTCCGCCGCCAAGCGATTGAGCGGACGTAGCACCGAATTGTGCTCAAGCACCGTCGTAACCACGCGGTCGCCGGGGCAAACCACCCCGTTGATGGCGGTGTTGAGCGCCGCGGTGGAGTTGGGCGTAAAGCACACATGGTCCGCCCTCGGGCAACCCAAAAGGCGCGCGAGTTTGGCACGGCAAGTGTGAATCGTACGCGCGGCATCGAGGGCACCCGACGTGGCGCCGCGCCCGGCATTGCCGAGCGAGCACATCGCCTGCGTCACGGCATCGATGACCGTCTGCGGCTTGTGCATGGTCGTCGCTGCGTTATCCAGGTAGATCATCGCACGACCTCCCACATATCAATCACGGTATAGCCCTCGGTGGGAACGCCCGCCGCGGTAAGCTCGCTGCGCAGCAGCTCCTCATCGGCAGGCAACGCCTTCCACGCCAGACCGCAGCCGGCAGCGACCTCCCCGGGCACGGGAATCGTTCGCCCGGGAAGGCCGCGCTCGATGCATAGGGTCTCGCACCCCATGGCGGCCGCCGTGGTGGGAAACGTGATGACAAGCGCCGGGCGCTTCTCCCTCATGGCAACTCCAACCAATACGCTACGGGCGCACGACGCGCACGGCCTGCTCCATCTTCTCCACGATCACGTACATGTTGGTGACCTCGCCCACCGCAAGCTGATCTTTAATGCCATAGTGGTCCAGGCAGGTACCGCAGGTGAGAATCTCGACACCCTGCTCGGCCAGGCCCTTCAGGTCGTCGAGCACCGGCGAGCCCTCGACGGTGAGCTTGGCGCCGCCGTTGTAGAACAGCATGGTCGCGGGCAGCTCCTCCTGCTGCGTCACGGCAAAGATAAACGCCTTCATGAGCTTGTGGCCCAGCTCGTCGTCGCCACGGCCCATGCAGTCGGTGTAGACGGAAATGACGAGTTTGCCCTTGCCGGCGCTGGCATCACAGAAGGCAGCGCCATCCTGCTCGGGATCGGCCACGGCAACGGCGCCAGAGGTCGCCACGGTCACGTGCCACTCGGCGTCCGAGATCTTCTCGACCGAAGCCGTGCAGCCCTTCTCCTGCGCCATCTTGGAAATGTTCTTGACGGCGGTCTCGTTGTCGACCGAGGTCACCACAGCGCCCTCGCCATCAAGCTGTTTGAGTGCCTTAAGCGTCTTGACGACGGGCAGCGGGCAGGCATCGCCCATGGCATTGACTTCAATCTTGGTAGACATAGTTTTTCCTTTCGAATAAATCGTTTTAGAACAGTGCATAGTTCAATAAACGTGTCGTTAACGGACAACGTGGACGGCAGGACCGCCTGGAACCAGCTCGCACACGCGACCGACGACGGCGGCGATACGTCCTTCGGCATGTAGGCGGCGCGCAAGCTCATCCACATCGGCAGCAGGTGCCGCGATAAGCAGGCCACCAGACGTCTGCGGATCGTACAGCGCGTCGAGCATGCCCGGCTCCAGGTCCTCGTCGGCAGCCACGCGCGGGCCAAAGAAGTCCTGGTTGCGGTAGGAGCCCGCGGGGATAATGCCCAGACGCGCCATGTCGAGCACCTGGTCAAAGAGCGGCACCGCCCCCGACGCAAGCTCAACCTGCACGCCCGAGCCCTCGGCCATCTCGCACGCGTGCCCGATCAGACCAAAGCCCGTAATGTCGGTGCAGCCGTGAAGCTCAAGTCCCTCGGCCAGACGAATCGGCGCCTCGTTGAGGGTGCGCATCGAGTCAAACATGGCTGCGGCCTCGTCCTGCTCGACAAGCTCACCCTTAATGGCCGTGGTGATGATGCCCGATCCGATCGCCTTGGTCAGCAGTAACGCATCGCCCACGCGCGCGCCGCTGTTGGCGAGCATGCGGTCGAGCTGCACAAAACCCGAGACGGACAGCCCGTACTTGGGCTCGTCGTCGTTGATGGTGTGGCCGCCCGCGATGGAGCAACCCGCCTCGACGCACTTGTCGGCGCCGCCCGCCAAGATCTGACCGGCAACCTCGACACCCAAGCAATTGGGGATACAGAGCAAGTTCATGGCATGACTCGGTCGTCCGCCCATGGCGTAGATATCCGACAGCGAGTTGGCAGCGGCGATCTGGCCAAAGAGGAAGGGGTCGTCCACCATGGGTGGGAAGAAGTCGACGGACTGCACGAGGCCCAGGTTCTCCCCCACCTTGAAGACGCTCGCATCGTCAGCGGTATCGAACCCGATGAGCAGGCGCTCGTTGGGAACATTGGGTAGCTCACCCAGGACCTGGGCAAGGGCTCCGGGAGCCAGCTTGGCGGCTCAACCGCTCGCGGCCGTCATCTGCGTCAGACGGATATGATCGTTAGCCATCGATGCCTCCTTTCTGTACGAGCAGGCGTTGAACGGTCTCTAGTATACGCTCCGAGCAGGCATCCCAAGAGACGCCTGAGGTGTCGAAGCACGGCGCAGGAGCGTCAAGTGCGTCCTGGATGGCTTGGGCGAGGTCGCGCTCGAAGCGCGGAAGGTCGCGGCTGTCCGGCGTATCGACATCGACCATGGTGGGCGGGGTAACCCACGCGACGGGTGCCCCAGGCAAGGCCGCCTCCATCCAAGGGCGCACGCCGGGAAGCTCGGTCATGACAACCTTGCAGCCGCAGGCGAGGGCCTCGATCGTGACGAGTGGAAGGCCCTCGAAAAACGAGGGCAGCACAAAGACCTCGCTCGTACGATACGTGCGGACGAGCTCCTCGCCGTCTACCCGCCCCGTGATCGTCACGGGAACGGTCGATGCTGCGGCTGCAGACTCGATTTGCTGGAACTCATCGTCGTGCGCATGCCCACCCACCAGCGTGAGGGAAAGATCCGGATGCGCCCCGCGGTCCACCAGGCCCAGGGCCTCAAAGAGGCTGGCCACGCCCTTCTTGAAGCAGACCTTGCCCACAAAGACCAGACTGTCGACGCGGCGCTGAACAGCGGCGTCGGGGCAGAACGCGTGATGGTCGTAGCCCGTGCCCACCACGCGCACGCGTGCCGGGTCGACCCCATAGGTCTCCACAATCTGCTGGGCCTGCTCCGCATGGAGCGAGAAGACGGCATCGAGCGCGCGCACAGCCACAAGGACGCGTTCGCGCTCAAGGCCGTGCGAGCGCATCTGGCGGATATCGGTCGAATGGCAGACGGCGCACACGGGGCGGTCGCGCACAAGCTCGCGTGCGAGGGCGCACACCAGATAGAGATGGTGGCAAAGCAGCACGTCGGGCTCAAACTCGGCCACTGCACGCTCGATCGAGCGGCAAAACGCGTCTTCGAATTCCGAGGCCATCTGAGATGTGAGATCGCGGTAGCGGGTGGACGGATAAGGCATGACATCGGACATGCCGCAGATATGAAAGGGCAGCTCAGGGGTGTCGAAGTCGACGGTATAGACGGGTACGCCCGCCGGGATGTCGCCCTGCGTGTCGCCCGGGGCGGCGCCGCAGAGGACGGCGGGCTCGCACCCGTCTGCCAGCTGGGAGCGCACGAGCGCCGAAAGATACGTGCCGCTGCCCGTGCTATCGGGCTTTTGGGCCGAGATGTTGAGGATGCGCATCGGCAGGGCCCCTTAAACCAGCGCCCGCGCGCGGACGGCAGCACCGATGGCCCCAGCAAAGCGAGCCTGGGGCGAGGTGGTCACCGGCGACCCCAGCAGCTCGCCCAACCGCTCCACCACGAAGGCGTTCTCGCACAGGCCACCGGTCAGGTAGTACGGGGCGCCCGCGGCCTGCCCGGCCATGGTCGCCACGCGCGAGACCACGCTGTCGATCACGCCACGTGCAATGTTCTCGCGCGGCTCACCGCGACCGATCAGGCTGATGACCTCGCTTTCGGCAAACACCGTGCACATGCTGCTGATCTTGGTGGGCTCACCGGAACGCGCAAGGTCGGCCATCTGCTGTTGGGAAATACCCAGACGGTCGGCCATGATCTCCAAAAAGCGCCCCGTACCGGCAGCGCACTTGTCGTTCATGGCAAACTTGGCCACGCGGCCACTTTTAAGCTGAATGACCTTGGTGTCCTGGCCGCCCACGTCAATCACCGTGCCGTGATCGCCAAACAGGCGCACGGCACCGGTGCCGTGGCAGGTGATCTCGGTCACGACCTTGTGCGCATAGGGCACGGCGACACGGCCGTAGCCGGTCGCGATCACGCGCACGTCGTCGGCAGCCACGTCGTAGCCAGCCGCTGCCAGTGCCTCGCGCAGCCGCTCGGAAGCATCGACCGAGGAGAACCCGGTTGGCTGCACGCACGTCCACGCCACCGAACCCTCCCCGTCGACCACAGCAGCCTTAGCCGCCGTAGACCCGATATCGATACCGATCCCTATCATGGCTCTCTCCCAATCTAAACATCAAAGGTAGCGGCGCGTTCAGGCGCCTTAGCTCTAGGTTTCTCAGGTGCCGGAGATTGCCCCGAAAGAGGAGCGCAGCGTACTTTGGGTTCGCAAGCGACGGTTTGAGGGGCAAGATCCGGTGCCTGAGGAAGCTAGAGGGTTTCGATGAAGGCGGCGATGCGGGTCTCGATCTGACCCATGTCGCCGTTGCTGTAGTCGGTCTCGATCTTCATATACGGAATACCCGCACCCTCGACGGCCTCCTGCATGCGTGCGCTCTCAACGTTAAAGGTGTGGCAGGCCTGCAGCACGCTCTCTACCACGCCATCGACATGGTACTTCTCGCACATGGCCAGCGTGTTTTCCATACGACCGTCGTTGGGCGTCATGACCGAGCAGTTAATGTCCAGGTAGCGGTCGGCAATCGCGCGCAGGATATCGGGAGCCTCCGGGTCGATCATCATGGCCGCCGTGCGCTCTCCCGAGCAGTCGTCCATACACACGACCACGCCGCCGTTGGACTCGATGGTACGGCCGATCTTGTTGATCACGCCGCCCACCGGGCAGCCGGTGATCAGAATGCGCTTGGCGTCTGCCGCGACCGGGCGCTCACCTGCGTCGTAGGCCTCGCGCAGCTTGGCAACCTTTTGCTCCAGCTGCTGCGTATAAGCCTCGATATCAAAGCTGAACGTACCGGCAAACATGGTGCTCATCAGGTCGACACCGCTCATGGCCGCCGGCTGGTTGGCCTGAAGCGCAAACATCTCGAGCTGGGCCGCGCGCAGGCGGTTGCGACGACGGACGGCAGCGCGCAGGTCGTCATCGGTGATAGTGATGCCGTAGAAGTTCTCGAGCTCTTCCTTGAGCAGACGGCACTCCTCGTACCAGCCCTCGCACTCGTAGGCGCGGTCGCGACCCTGCGGAAGATGCAGAATGTGCGTGCGCTTGAGCTCGTTGAGCAGTTCGTACATCTTCTTCTTGCCGTCGCAGGTGGTCTCACCGATGATCATGTCGCTAAAGTACGTAAACGGGCACTTTTGCGAGTAGGCAAAGCCGTACGTCGATTTGATGAGCGGACACAGATTTTCCGGCAGTACCTTCTCGGCCTCGGGAATCACCTCATCGGACGTACCGCACAGAGCGACACTTGCGGCCCCCGCGGCATCGATAATCTCGAGCGGCGTATAGCTACACAGATACCCGACAAGACGATTGCCCGCCTGCTTGTAATCCTTAACGCGAATAAACGCGGCCTTGCGCTGCTCGTTGAATTCCTCAAACGTGCGCGGCAACGGCTGCTCAATATTTTCCGACATATAACTCCTTAACAAACCTTTTAACCAACCAAGGAAACGACTTTCCCAGGTGCCCGAGGTTGCCGCGAAAGAGGAGCGCCGCGTACTTTGGTACGCAAGCGACGGTTTGAACGGCAAGATCGGGTGCCTGGGGAAGCCGCCGGGACGGATACCCCTAAATGGTTTCCAAGAAAGCCTCAATGCGCGTCTGGAGCTGACCGGCATCCTCGCCGGCGTAGTCGGTCGTGATGTGCATAAACGGAATACCGGCCTCCTCGGCGGCCTTCTCCACGGCAAACGACTCCATCTCATAGAGCGTGCAGAACTGCAGGGCCACGTCGACGATGCCGTCGGCATGCAGGTCCTTGGCCATCTGAACGATGTCCTTCATACGCTGGTCGTTGGGCGTAAAGACAGCGCAGTTGATCTTAAAGTAGCGCTCGGCAATGGCATCGAGCATCTCGTCGACCGTCTCGCCGGACTCGTCGACCAGGTCCTTGTAGTAGCGCGAGCCCGTGCAGGACTCCTCGCCTACCACAACGCCGCCGGCCTTCTCGATAAGGTTGAACAGTTTCCAGTTGGGCACGGCCATGGGCGTACCGGTGTACAGGATGCGCTTGGTGCCCTTGGGCGCCACGCCCTCGCCAGCCTCAACGCGCTGCTCGCACTCAGCCGCCATATCGTTAATGGCTCCGGTCAGACGCGGCGTGTCATCCATAAAGGCGGCCTGAACGGTCAGCAGGCTGTCGAGACCGCTGATGGGCGCCGGATCGGCAGCGCGGGTCGCAGCCAGACGCTGCAGGGCGCGACGCTTCTCGTTGACGGCGTGGATGGCAGCCTTCAGGCGCTCGGGCGTAATCTTGACGCCGCACTCGTCCTCGATCTTGGCCGCGAGCTTCTTGACCTCGGCCTTCCAGGTCACGAGCGTCGACTCGTCGTGTACGTTAGGAATATCCATGACGTACATGTTCTTTTGCGTGGCAAAAAACTCATAAGCCTTCTTCTTGCCATCGCAGGTGTTCTCGCCCACCACCAGGTCACTCGACTCAATGTAGGGGCAGACCTCGCCCAGCTTAAAGCCGGCAAAGCTCTTGATGAGCGGGCAGGTGTTGCGCGGCAGATGCTCCTCAACCTTGTCGGTCGCCCAGTCGGCACCCGAGCACAGGCCCACGGGGATGCCATCGCAGGCAAGTACGATCTCCTCGGGCACGTACACACAGAACGAACCGACGATCTTGGTGGCCTCGCCGGCCTCTTTCTTGTCGAGCATCTCCTTAATACGGCCGCTGTGGATGTTGGTGGCGACAAAATCCAGGTAGGACGTGGACTTGGGGCGATTGTTCTGCGTCAGGAACATATCGCCGTACATCTGGCCCACGGCGCCCAGCAGCATGTCGTGATCGGCAAGATTCATGCCGAGGCTCTCCCACATCGGATGGAAATCAAATTCTTCAGCCATGACAGTTCCCCTCTCGAACCAAAAACGGATAACAGCGGTATCGATGCACGACGGACGGCGATTGCCCGACCGTGCTCAAACCCGGAATTTTAGGGAACCTGCTTTGCGGTCGATTATTTAGTTGTGCGTCGTCTCTCCCGGAGCCGTGAACATACCTGCTCATATGCGACTCCGGGCCATATATAGGGCACGCGCGGCAACGCGGCAAATGTATGTCGTCTGCGGCATGTGCGCACCCTCCTTAACCAGTTGAGGTCAACTATATCAACGGTCATCGAACATGCGAACACCGTTGACATTCGTACGACAGCGTCGTGTACCGTCGTTTAATAAATAAGTATTTCGATTGATAAGAGTTTGTCATCTCTCATTTGACGAACGGCAAAAACAAAGCCGCCGAGGCTTATATCCCCCGATGGCATTACCCGGCGCTATCGACAAACCAAATGGATCCTGCTGGCATCAAAATGCATGCGCAACGTCTCGCCTGCTTGCGGCAGCTCGTCGACAGGCATGCCCACTTTGTTGACCTTCCACTGCAGGCGCGTCGGCGCGTCGGCGCGCGGCACGTCTAGCAGCACCAGGCGCTCAAAACGCGAATCGCTCACGCGCGCCACGTGCAGGTCGTAACTGTTGCGACCCCGCTCCGCGCGATTGTCAACATGGAAGTAGCTTGCGCGAATGCCCAGGTACGCTACATTACCGGGAACCTCGCGACCCACGTTAAAGGTCATGCCCCAGTCGAGGGCCTCGACCTCCTGGGGCCCAATCTTGCGCGCGCGGCTTGTATTCTTGCAGCCCGTTAGGCGCAGCGCCGCCAGCGTCTGCGGACGGCGGACCACGTCCTCGATGGAGCCGATTTCCTCAACATGCCCGTCGTGCATCACGCAGATACGCTGGCACAGGCGGCACGCTTCGTCGATGTCGTGGCTCACGTAGAGCACGGTGCGGTTGCATACATCGAACAGGTCGAGCATGTTCTGTTCGAGCGCACTCTTAAGATAGGAATCGAGCGCGCTCATGGGCTCGTCGAACATAAAGATGCCCGGATGCGCCGCCACCATGCGGGCAAGCGCCACACGCTGCTGCTGGCCACCCGAGAGGCGCGCGGGATAACGATCGGCGAAATCGGCCAAGCCAAAGATGCCCAGGTAGCGCTCGGCAAGTTTTTTACGCGCCGCGGCGTCGCCCGCATCCTTTACACCGGCGCATACGTTATCGGCCACCGTCATGTTGGGAAACAGCTGATAGTTTTGGAACAGCAGAGCGCATTTTCGCTCCTGGGGCGACAGGTTAATACCTGCCGCCGAGTCAAAAAAGGTCACGCCGTTGACGACGATCTTGCCCTCGTCGGGCGCCTCCACGCCGGCAATGCAACGCAGCGTGCAGCTCTTGCCGCAACCTGAGGCACCGAGCAGCGCCACACGCTCCTCGCCGGCCTCAAGCTGTATGTCGAGCATAAACCCGGGGTAGTGCTTTTTTATATCCAGAACGAGCGACATGGCTTATCGACCTCCCTTTGCGGCCGTGTCATCGCGCATGAGCTCGGCCAGCGCCTCGCGATCGATACGCAAGGCATCGCCGCCCGCCGGGTCGAGCGAATCGCCCTGTCCGGCGAGATCTTCGGCCTGTTTGCGCTTCGCACGGGAGAGACCACGCTCGCGATACTTTTGCGAATGCGCGGTGTACATGTTGATGAACAGGATGACTAAGAAACTGAACACGATTACGACGATGACCCAAAAGAGTGCCACCGACGTGTTGCCGCCCATCCACTCAAAGTAGATGGCGATGGGGATGGTCTGGGTAACGCCGGCGTAGTTGCCCGCAAAGAACAGGGTGCAGCCAAACTCGCCCATGGCACGCGCGAAGGCGAGCACCGTGCCGGCGGCAATCGAGGGCCAGCCAAGCGGCATCATAAGCTTGGTAAAGATGCGACGCTCGGACCAGCCAAGCGTGCGCGCCGCATCGAGCATCTGCGTGCCGAGGCTCTCAAAGGCACCGAGCGCCGTACGGTAGACCAGGGGAAACGACACCACCACGGCAGAGATCACCGCCGCCGGCCACGTAAAGACAATCGAGATACCGTGCGCGATCAGCCACTGCCCCACCCCGGTCGATCGACCAAACAGCATGAGGAGCAGAAAGCCGCAGACCGTGGGCGGCAGCACCATAGGAATCGTAAAGACCGAATCGAGCAGACCCTTGATGCGGCTCGTCGTACCCATGGTCTTCCATGCGGCAAACAGGCCCAGCGCAAAGGAGATCAGCAGGGCAAGGCCGCTCGTTTTTATGGACACCCAAAACGGGCGATAGTCGATGTCGCCCAAAAAGGAAGCCAGAGAGGTCAAGGGCCCCTGCTCATCCTGCAACACGACAGACGATGCTTCTACCATTTGAGCGCTATCAAGCCAACGCGCGCCGCCCTTGGCATCACCCGAGGCTGATGCAATCACCACATAGCGGTCCCCATCCGCACCGCGCTCGTCAAAGCCATAGGTATACCCGCCGGCATCAAACGTTGTTTCCGCCGTGACATACCAAGGAAGATCCACGTCCCCTAGCTGCGCACCTCCCATGCAGTTTGCGCTGTCGAGCTCACAGACGAGGGCTTTGAGACCCGATACGCACTCGTTATCCTGCGGATCCAATCCATACTTTTCGACCGCCTTGGGCGATATCCACACTACAACGCGATCGGCAGCAGGCGCCACTACAAGGTCCACGTCCTCGTCAACGGGAAACCGGTAGCCCTCAGGCTGGCCCTCCATGGCACGAGCGGTCCCCTTGGCCAACCGCTCAAAACCCTCGATCCCATAGGAAAGCCCATGAGCGGTCGCAGCAACCTGGGCCCCGTCCTCAGCAAACGCAAATCCCGGCACCCAGCAAAGCGCGAAGGTCAAAGCACAGGCGACAAGCATGCGGAATCTATAAAGCACGAAAAGCTCCAAGAGAATACAAGGAAGGAGTGAAACACAAAACGATGGAATTATCGCGCCAAGCCGCACTACGCGGAAAGCTCAAAGCCGTACTTGGCCCAAATCTTCTGGGCTTTCTTGTTGGACAGGCAAAAGTCAATAAACGCCTTGGCCTCGTCGGCGTGCTCGGAGCTCTCGGCAACGGCGCCCGGATACACGATGGGCTTGTGCGAATCCTCGGGGCACACGAAGGCCTCCTCGATGCCGTCGTAGCGGAAGATATCGGAGCTGTAGACAAAACCAGCTACACAGTCGCCTGTGGACACATAGGCGGCGGCGGTACCAACTTTGTCGGCCAGCGCGACCTTGTCGGCGATCTCGGGAGCATACTCGCCGTCGTCGCCCTCGGTGCCGGTGTAGAGGCCCACGGAGGCCAGGGCCTGGTTGGCGTACTTGCCGGCGGGGACGGTCTTGGCATCGCCGATGGCGATTTTGCCGTCCAGATTCGCGACGTCGGCGATGGCCACGACCTTGGTTTCGGAGCCCTCGGCGCGAATGATCACGAGGTCGTTGACGAACATGTCCTCACGCGTGTCGGCGTCGACGAGCTCGGCGGCCTCGGCGTCGTCCATGGTGCCCTTGGAGGCCGTGATGAGCACGTCGACGGCGGCACCGGCACGCATCTGTTCGACGAGGTCGCCGGACGCTTTAAACTGCGTGTCGGCAAAGGTGGTGCCGGTCTGGTCGGTGTAGAGCTTCTGGACCTCGGGCAGAGCCTTCTCGAGCGAGTTGGCAGCAAAGACCTGCAGCTCGACAGCTTTTTTGGAAGACGCCTTAGCAGAACTGGCATCGGATCCGGCCGGCTCGGACGTCTTATTGCCCGAGCAGCCAGCAAGGCCAAAGCCGGCGGCAGCGGCAGCAGAAAGCGAGACAAAACCGCGGCGTGAAACCATATCGAACATATTCAACCCTTTCGGACCTTGTGCCCGGGTACCCCACCGCGGACTTTAATCTGCAATCAGATTATACTTCTACGAGAATAAAGATAGTGAGAAATTATTCTCGTCAGAGAATATAGTTTCGAGTTGCCATACACCTTGGCGTCACTTCGGCGGAAAACAAAGGCGGAGCAGCCGTTCAGGTCGCCCCGCCGCAGGTAAACCGCTTAGTTGGTATGTCCGCCGCCCGCTGTCATCTGAGCCGCATGCTCCAGCTGGTCCGCTATGGCGTCCCAGCTTTCGCGGGCGGCCTTCGTAGAACCGGGAAAGTTTACGACAAGTGTATGACCTCGTTGCATGCACACGGCGCGCGAGAGCATGGCGCGGCGCGTCTTGGTCATCGAGTACGCGCGAATCGCCTCGGCAATACCCGGCACATCGCGGTCACAGACGGCACGCGTCGCCTCGGGTGTCACGTCGCGCATCGAAAGACCCGTGCCGCCGCAGGTGAGCACGACATTGGCGTGGCACTCATCGGCGGCTTCCGCAATGGCATCACCGATCTCGCTGACGTCGTCGCGCACGACCACATGTGAGGCGACCGTCCATCCCTGCGCCTCGATAAGCTCCTCGAGTGCGGCGCCCGCCTCGTCCTGGGCAAGGTCGCGCGTATCCGAGCACGTCACGATCGAAATCTTCAACTCCATAGCGCTCCTCCTATAGCACCGTTCCCTCAGGCAGGTCGACGCGCACAACGTCCACGACATCTCCCGCCTTGAGCTCGCACGGCCCTTCGTCAATACGCAGCAGGCAGTTGGCCCGCTGCATCGTGCCGAGCAGCGCCGAATTCTGCGTCTTGGCCTCGGTCACCAACAGCTCACCGGTCTCAGGGTCGCGCAAAACCGTGGCGCGATCGAAGAAGCGTCGGTCTTGGCGCTTCTTCACGCCGTGCGTCAATATCGCCTGCTGCACGGGACGCGTACCCTCGGCAAAGCCGCGCATCTTGCGGATCGCCGGGCGGGCGAGCATCTCAAAGCCCACATACGCCGCCGCGGGATTGCCCGAAAGCCCCAGGTAGGGCTTACCCCCGAGAAAACCAAACGTGATGGCCTTACCCGGACGCATCGAGATGCGATCGAAGAGCACCTCGCCCTCGCGCTGGACCAGCGCCGTCACATAGTCGTAATCGCCCGCCGAGGCGCCACCGCTCGTAATGACAAAATCGCACTCCTGCACGGCACGATGTACCAGCTCGGCAATCACCTGCTCATCATCGGGCGCGATGCCGTAGAACACGGGCTCGGCTCCTGCATCGAGTGCCTCGGCCATCAACGCCGAGGAGTTGGAATCGCGGATCTGACCGCGCGCCGGCACCTTACTCGGTGCGACCAGTTCCGTGCCCAGCGAGATGATGCCCACACGTGGGGCAGCGTGCACCTTCACGCTCGCGTATCCGGCGCTTGCCAGCAAGCCGGCGCCGGCCGGAGCCACGACCTCGCCGGCGCGCATCACAACATCGCCGGCATGGGCCTCCTCGGCAGCAGAGCGAACGTTCTCCCCTACCTTGGCAGGCGCTGAGAAGCTCACGTGCGAGCCCTCGTTGCCGTCGCCATCGAGCACGTCGACGATCTCGTATTTCACCACGGCATCGGCTCCTTCGGGTACCGGCGCGCCCGTCATGATGCGGACCGTCTCGCCCACGCCGACCGCGCCCTCAAAGACATGACCCGCTGCCTCGTGTCCGATAACGTCGAGCGTCACCGGCGCCTCGCCAGACGTCTGCGCCAAGTCCGCCGAGCGCACGGCATACCCGTCCATGGCGCTGTTGGCAAACGGCGAGATGTCGATATCGGCCACCGCGTCCTCTGCCAAGGGAAGACCGGCGGCCTGCCACACGGGAATCTCGATGAGATCCGTCGGAGCAACGTGCGACAAAACAATCGACTGCGCATCCTCCAGCGGAATGAGTTTCTCTGCCATATGCACCTCTTAATGCCACGGCGCACATCACGGGCGCCGATTCTTTATGTTTATCTCAGTATAATCCCCCGCCGCACGACGGCGGCACGGCCCATGCCCACGAATACACCTGTCGGTAACGGACGGCGAAACAGAACCGAAACCAACCTGCCGGTTTGTCTCGTTTGCCACGTTCTATAATGCTCGTGTTGCAACCCAAAAGAGGAACGTATGGCTTTTACCGACAAACCCGAAAGCGCAAACGAGGCGCAGGATCATTCCCAGCCGCTCGACGACGGCGGCCTTTTCTCCCTGAACGACGTCATCATGGCAGGCAGGCAACAGCTCACCCGCTCCGAGCATCTCTTGGCTGCCGACACGCGCCGCAACGCCCGCAACCTACTCGCGAGCTCCAAGTTGCTCGTGCTCGTCGTCATCGTCTCGCTCGCCATGGGCGTTGCCGCTTGGGCGTTTTTGGCCTCGCTGAATATCGCGACCGACTATCGCGAGCACCATGCATGGATTTACGCGCTGCTTCCCGTTGTGGGCATGGCCACCGCATGGGTCTACAAGAACCACGGTCTCGCCGCAAAGCGTGGCAACAACCTGGTCATCGACTCCGCTCTGGGCACACGCCTCATCCATATGCGCATGGCCGTCCTCACGTTTGTGTGCTCCACGCTCACGCACCTAACGGGCGGATCGGCCGGTCGCGAGGGGGCCGCGGTGCAGATCGGCGGCACCATCGCCAGCAACATCTCGAGCCTCGCCCACCTCAAAAAGCATGACCACCACGACCTCATGCTCGCCGGCATCTCGTCGGCCTTTGGTGCCGTATTCGGTTCGCCCCTTGCCGGAGCTTTCTTTGGCATGGAGATGTGCTTCATCGGCAAAATCGACTACACCGCGGGCATTTACTGCCTGGTCGCCTCGTTTACCGGCTACTTTACATCACTCGCCCTGGGTACCGAGTACGAGGCGAATGTCATCGCCAGCGTTCCCGCCATGACGCCCAAGACGGTCGTCATCGTTGTTATCAGCGCCATCATCTTCGGTCTGACGGCACGCCTCTTTGCCTGGTCGGTTCGAACCGTCAAGAGCCTGTACGGTCGCTCTATCACCAATTATCTTGTTCGCGCACTCATAGGCGCACTCGTGGTTTTGGCCGCCTATGCCCTCCTCGACGCCTGGGACTACGCCGGCCTTTCCACGTGGCTTTCCGGCGCTGGATTTGCCGGCAACACCACCCTGGCGGACGCAGCCATCAAGTTGGTCGTCACAGCGCTCACCCTGGGCGCCGGCTTTCAAGGCGGCGAGGTCACGCCCCTGTTTGGTATCGGTGCGGCGCTCGGCGGCTGGATCGGTTGCCTCGTCGGAATCGACCCCAGTTTTCTGGCGGCTCTCGGCATGCTCGGCGTGTTCTGCGCCGGCCTCAACGTGCCCATCACCACCTGCATGATGGCCATCGACCTGTTCCACGGCACGGCAGCCGGGTTCTTTGTCATCGTGGCCTTTATCAGCTACCTAACTGCCGGACACCGCGGCGTGTACCCCGCCCAGCGCATCATCTCGCCCAAGCGCCGTTCGCTTATTGTGGATGAGGGTGGTACGGTAGCGGATGCTATCGAGCGCCACAACGACCTGATAGAGTAGACGTAAGTATTCGACGTGCAGCCACAATCGGGGGCAATTCGACCTGAGCGCGACCGCACCGTCACGTCATACGCCGGGAGTCGCCCCATGCACGCAACTGATTTTGGCCGCACGCTCATCATCGCCAACCCAGCCGCCCAGTCGGGTGCGGCGCACGAAGTTGCCGAGCGTCTGCAACGCTTTTTGGACATGACTGCACGCGCATCCCAGTTTGACTTGGTGCTAACCGAGCGCATGGGACACGCCAAGGAGCTGGCCGCACAGGCCCAGGGCTATCGCACCGTTATCGCCCTTGGCGGCGACGGCGTGATTCACGAGGTCGTCAACGGGCTTATGACGCAAGAGGAGGACACCCGCCCCGCTCTTGCCATCCTACCCGTGGGCTCTGGCAACGATTTTGCCCAAACGCTCGGCATCGACGATTTCTCCGGTAAGGATTTTGGCGCGCTGCTCACCTGCGAGCTGCAGCGTCAGGACATCGGGCGCATTCGCTCGTGGAGCCCTGCGAGCGGCAGCGGCGAGGCTACCGTTGAGTACTACGACCAGACGCTCTCGGTCGGCATCGATGCCGCCATCGGCCTGGGCACCACCGAGCTGCGCAAAAAGACGGGCCTCGCCGGCGCTCCGCTCTACACCCTATCGGGACTTGAGCAGTTTGGCCTGCGCTATCGCAACTACCCCATGACCATCAGCTTTGATGGCGCGCCCGCCGAGCGCGTGCGGGCGATCATCATGGCAATTCAGCTGGGTCCTACCTATGGCTCGGGCTATCGCATCTGCCCCGATGCCGACCCCTGCGACGGCATACTCAACGTCTGCTACGCCTGCGGCCCCGTTCCGCGTGCGGTTGCCCTGCCTATGTTTCTTTCGGCCAAAGATGGCCACCATACCAAGTTGCCGCCGGTTCGCATGCGCCGCTGCCGCCATGTCGAGCTCACCTTTGAGGAGCCCGACTACCCCATCCAGGCCGACGGCGAGCCCGTTGTCGCCTCGCGCATCGAGGTCGACATCCTCGCCGGCGCCCTCCACGTCTGGCACCCCACCCGCTAGCTGCCCTAAGTTGCGGTGAAATAGGGACTGTTTATGCATCTAAAGCCGCAAAACAGTCCCTATTTCACCGCAACTTATGAGGAGGCTATTCGTCGCTGCCCGGTTTGCGACGGTTGGCCTTTTTAATGGCGTTGAAGTGTTTGTCGTTGAGCCTGCGCTGGCGCGATCGCTGTGGCACTTTGGTCTTGACGCGTCGGCGCGGTGGACGCCCGCGACGCTCAAGATCTGCCCTCAGCTTACGCAGACAGCAGCTGCGATTCTGAAAC
This sequence comes from Collinsella sp. CLA-ER-H6, assembly GCF_040092305.1. Taxonomy (NCBI): domain Bacteria; kingdom Bacillati; phylum Actinomycetota; class Coriobacteriia; order Coriobacteriales; family Coriobacteriaceae; genus Collinsella; species Collinsella sp. CLA-ER-H6. The sequence goes on along the minus strand of NZ_JBBNLS010000006.1, from coordinate 64,736 downwards.
TGACTACGGCTCTCGCGCGCCGTCACGACAATTCCCGTGGGCCCATGCTTCATGCGCACCGCCGAGTCCGTCGTGTTCACACCCTGACCGCCTGGACCCGTCGCGCGAAACACCTGCACCTCGCAATCGCGTGCCAACTCCTCGGCCGACATCTCGGCATAGCGCGCATACTCGCGCCATCCCATCTTGTTCTCATCCATATCGACACCTCCCCTCATACAAAAAATGTGACAAAGGGACAGTCCCTTTGTCACATCGCATACCAATCGCTTGTGTTGCGCACTTAGGCGAAGGTGATCTCGCCGTTCTCGCAGTCCATTTCGGCGATACGAGCCAGGCTCTCGACGCGGAAACCGCGCTTGCGGAGCTTATCGCCGCCGCCCTGGAAGCCCTTCTCGACGGCGATGCCAATGCCAGCAACCTCGGCGCCCGCAGCCTCGCAGATCTTGATAAGACCCTCGAGCGCGCAGCCGTTAGCCAGGAAGTCGTCGATAATCAGGACTTTGTCGCCCTCGGACAGGAAGCGCTTGCCAACGATAACCGGGTACTCCTTCTGCTTGGTAAAGGAGTAGATGGTCGTGGCATACTGCTCACCGTCGAGATTGATGGACTGGGCCTTCTTGGCAAAGACCACCGGCACGCCGCCAAAATGCTGGGCTGCGATGCAGGCCATACCAATACCCGAAGCCTCGATCGTCAGGATCTTGTTGATCTCGACACCCTCGAACAGACGGGCCCACTCGGCGCCCATGTGGTCGAACAGCTCAACGTCGCACTGGTGGTTGAGGAATGCATCAACCTTAAGGACGTTACCGGCCTTTACGATGCCGTCATGGCGAATACGATCCTCAAGCTCCTGCATGGCGCAACCCCTTCTCGCGGCAACGATGCCGCGCGATTAATAAACGTTGTTCGATAGTCTACCACGGACCGACCCCCGCCCGCCCCACAAGCCGCATCGCACCACAAAGCCGCAAGACCGGTAGATAGGCCCGATTCATGGCAAGCCTGCCCCCACAAGCTAATGGCGGGCGCGTATCCTCACCAAACGCACCATGGCAAGCGCAAAGCCCACGGCGGCCACAGCCATGAGCACGTAGAACACCGAACGGAAACCAAACAGGAACACATCCGGACGACCTGCAACAAAACTGGTCACGGCCTCGCCCATCGCCACGCCCATCTGCCCATATAGGATATTCGACGCCACCGTAATACCGAGTGCCATGCCGGCATAGCGCGCCAAACTGCCCAAGCTACCTGCAAAACCGAGCGCCTCGCGCGGAGCCGAGCCCATGTACAGCGAGTTATTGGGGCTCTGGAAAATCGACGTACCGCACGACATAAATGCGACGCAGCACACGATCACAGGGATAGCAGAGTGCTCGTCGAGCGTGCTTACCGCAAAGAGACCGCACACGTACACGCCCAGGCCGACCGCCGTGGGGCCCTCGCAGCCAACACGGTCCGAAACCGTGCCCGAAAGCGGGCCGATAAAGGCATTCACCATCGGCAGCGCCAAAAAGAGTAGTCCAGAGATATCAGAACCAAGGCCGTGGGCGTCCTGAAAATAGAACGGCAGAATAAACTCGGATGCGCCAATAGCAACGAACACGATGAACATGCAGGCAAGGTTGATGGTGAAGGCCGAATTTGCAAAGCAGCGACGAGCGGCCTCGGCAAGGGGCATGGGACGTTCGCCGGCCTCTGGCCTAACATGCGGCAGCGTGTAGAGTCCCACGATAAACGAGATCACGCCAATGGGCAGGTTGATGAGGAAGATGCTCTCCCAGGGAAAGCTTGCCACCAGCATGCCGCCGAGCACGGGGCCACACATCATGCCGAGGGCCACAAAGGTCGCGAGAATACCCATGGCACGGCCTCGTTCGCGCGCCGGAAACGACTCGGTGATGATACCCATGTTGTTAGCCATGGCCGCCGCGCAACCGACGCCCTGAACAATGCGTGCCAGGATAAGAACCTCGAGCGAGGCCGAAAGGCCGCACAGCAGCGAACCGACCGAAAAGACGATGACGCCCAGCTGGAACACATTCACCTTGCCGCGCACGTCGCCCAGACGGCCAAACGGCAACATAGCCACGCATGTCGCAAGCAGGTACACCGAGCTCACCAGTTGAATGCGATCGAGGCCCACGCCCAGCTCCTTTTGCATCACGGGCAGCGCCACGGTCACGACAGTCGAATCCAGACACACCATAAACGTCATGATGAGCACGGTAAACAGAATCGCCCATTTGTTCTTGCCATGGGTGTCGCCCTCTAGAGCAATGTGCTCGCGGCGCAGCTGCTCTGCGGTTTTCTCCATATCCATCCTTTCGAGTGGCGCAACGCAAAAAAACGGGGCCCCGATCGCCTGCAAACAGCCGCGATTGGGGTCCCGCCTACGGAATCGGAACGAAAGGTCACCGAAGCTTTCTGCCAGCATCGGCGCCTTATGCGAACGCTAGCCTAGCACTGCTCAAGCGCCTGCTCAAGGTCGACAATCAGATCTGCCGTGTCCTCGAGGCCGCACGACAGGCGCACCATGTCGGCGGAGATGCCGCAAGCGATGAGCTCCTCATCGTTCATCTGACGATGCGTGGCATTAGCGGGATGCAGGCAGCAAGTGCGGGCGTCGGCCACGTGCGTGGCAATCTGGGCGAGCTTGAGGCTCTTCATAAAGGTCTCGGCCGCCGCGCGACCACCGTTAAAGCCAAAGCTCACAACGCCGCAGGTACCGTTGGGCATGTACTTCTGAGCCAGGTCATAGTACTTATCGCCCTCCAGGCCCGGATAGCTCACGAAGCGCACCTTGGGATGGCTCTGCAGGAACTTGGCAACGGCCAGGCCGTTCTCACAATGACGCGGCATGCGCACATGAAGGCTCTCGAGCGAGCTGTTCAGGAAGAACGCCGCCTGCGGGTTCTGCATGGGGCCAAGGTCGCGCATGAGCTGCGCGGTGGCCTTGGTAATGAAGGCACCCTCGCGACCGAACTTCTCGGCATAGGTCACGCCGTGGTAGCTCTCGTCGGGCGTGGTGAGACCCGGGAACTTGTCCGCATGGGCCATCCAGTCAAACTGGCCGTGATCGACGATTACGCCACCCAGGTAGGCAGCATGTCCATCCATGTACTTGGTGGTGGAGTGCGTGACGATGTCGGCACCCCACTCAAAGGGACGGCACATTACGGGTGTCGGGAAGGTGTTGTCGACCATCAGCGGCACGCCGTGGTCATGTGCGGCCTTGGCAAAGCGCTCAATATCGAGCACGGCAAGGGCGGGGTTTGCGATCGTCTCGCCAAAGACGAGCTTTGTGTTGGGCTGAAAGGCAGCCTCCAGCTCCTCATCGGTGCAGTCGGGGGCGACGAACGTGCAGGTCAGCCCCATGCGGCCCATGGTGTGGGCGAGCAGGTTATACGTACCGCCGTAAATGGCAGAGCTTGCGACCACGTGATCGCCGGCACCGGCAACGTTAAAGATCGCGAGGAAGTTCGCAGCCATGCCCGAGCTCGTGAGCATCGCAGCGGTGCCGCCCTCCATCTCGCAGATCTTGGCGGCAACCAGATCGCACGTGGGGTTCTGCAGACGGCTGTAGAAGTAGCCCGACTCCTCCAGGTCAAACAGCTTGCCCATGTGCTCGGACGTGTCGTATTTCCACGTGGTGGACTGGTAGATGGGCACCTGGCGCGGCTCGGCATCTCCCGGGTGATAGCCGCCCTGAACACATGTGGTACCGATGGTCTGCTCGCTCATATCTAGCTCCCTTGCCTGGGTTTTAGTTTTATTCGGTTCACGATACCGCTACCCTGCACCCCTCTCAACCCATCCCCAAGGTAGGTTATGGGACTTATTGATCAGGGGTATTTATCTCAAGCCTTGGGCATTTGCTCGATAGATAAAAATGAGGCATCCATGAAGCTCTCGATGATTACATACCCCGTCACGGGTACCATAGGCGGGTACACCGTAACCAAGGAGACAACGATGAAGCAAATCGATACGGCCCAGCTCGACATCACCGCCTGTCAGGCTCAAGCTGCCGAATACCACGCCCGTGGCTTTAACTGCGCCCAGGCCGTTGCCTGCACGCTCGCACCTGCCGTCGGGCTCGACCCCCAGACCGCCTTTACCCTCGCCGAGGGCTTTGGCGCCGGCATGGGTGGCATGACCGAGACCTGCGGCGCCATTTCGGGCGCTGTTGCCATCATGGGCTTTGTAATGAGCGACGGCATGGAGAACCCCAAGACCAAAGGCCAGACCTACAAGCTGTCGCGCGAGATTGCCAAGCGATTTGGCGAGAAGAACACGACGACCGTCTGCGGCACGCTCAAGGGCATCGGATCGGATAAAGGTCCGCTCCGCAGCTGCCCCGGCTGCATCGACGATGCCGTCGAGATCGCCTGCGATGTGCTAAAGCAGCTCGCCGAGTAAACGGCAGCAACATAAAACGACGGCTGGCGCGCTTGGGATATATCCAAAGCGCGCCAGCCGTCGCCGTTAGAACTCTGCAAATTCGGGAGCGCCGACCTCAATCTCCTCACGCCCCGCCATAAGCTCGCGCATCTTAGCGCAAAACGGCTCCTGCTCCCCCGCTTTGAACACCAAATGAATCGTCACGGTATCCGCGTAATCGGTATCCGAAACCTTGGCACCCGAATCCTGCGCCAAACGAAGCACCTGCTCATACTGCGGATAGGCCACATGCACGTCAACAGGCACGACACTCGTCATCTCGACAATCTGCCCGGCCTCCCGAGCAGCTGCCACCGCCGCCTGCGTCGCCGCAGTATAGGCGCGCACCAAGCCACCAGGTCCCAACAGCGTGCCACCAAAATAGCGCGTCACCACGCAGCAAACATTTTTGAGCTCTGCGCCGCGCAACACCTCGAGCGTCGGCATACCGCTCGTGCGGCTCGGCTCACCATCATCGCTCTGGCGCTCGCGTCCATCGACTAAAATCCACGCGGGAACATTGTGTCGAGCGTCGTAATGACGCTTGCGAACCATCTCGATAAAGGCATTCGCCTCATCCTCGGACTCAATATGGACCAGCTGGGCAATAAACCGGCTCTTGCGGTCCACAAACTCGCCCGAAGCCTCAATATTCGATTGCAGAGTAAAATAGCTGTCCAACAAAGCCCCTCAAACACAAGCAAAGCAACAAACAGCCTCAATAATAAGGCAAAGCCCGTACCGTTAGCCCCAGTAAATAGAACGGCAACGTCAATGACCAGGCAAAGACAGCGAGACGGCGTCAGCTGAGTCGATTTGGCCCGAAAGAGGAGGGAGCACGCCTTATGGCGGCGACCGACGAATGAGCGCCAAATCGGCCAGCTGACGCCGTCGAAGGCGAGAACCCGTCAGCGCGAGCAAGGTGCCTTGAAAGACGAGGGCATTGACCTTATGGTCATGCCCGAAGGCTTGTAAGGCAGATTGCCGCGCTGACGGGTTCGCAGCGTCAACATAGTTGCCAAGTGGGCCTGTAAGCCGGGTTCTGTCGTGAACGGTCATTTATCTTGTCTGCACGTTACCATGCAGCTCCACGCACGCTACCCGAACGCGGACCGGGCCGGCCCATAGCGTTCCTATTCGCGCTTGCTCCGGATGGGGCTTGCCAAGCCGTCGTGTTGCCACGACGCTGGTGGTCTCTTACACCACCGTTTCAGCTTTTCCCTTTACGCCTTGCGGCGCAGGTGGGAGTCTTCTTTTCTGCGGCGCTTTCCGTCGGATCACTCCGCCCGGCCGTTAGCCGGCATCCCGCCCTCTGGAGCCCGGACTTTCCTCACGCGTGCTGCAAGCAGCACATCGCGCGACCGTCTGGCCCACTCAGCAGTGCAAGAGTGTAACACACCGTTGCCGCAGGCAATGGCACAACGCAAACGCTCGACACGATAAACCAAGAACCGCCATGCGCTACAATGGTCCTGTCGATGGGCAACGTCGTCAGTCGAGACTCGACCGCGCTCCACACCCCTCCGTCTACTCGGTGTGTTCCCGCCTCCTCCCCGAGGCGGGATGTCGGCATTTTTCATGCACTGACAACCCAATAGCCTGTGGACAGCCCTGGCAGCATTGCGTACCTCGGCTGCAAATGCAAAAAGGGACCCGTCCATTGCGGACGGATCCCTTAAAACAAGTGATCGTCAAACCGATTTATTCGGCGTCGGTCTCCTCGTCCTTCTTCTCGGAAGGAAGCGGGGTAACCTCGATCTCGACACCCAGAGTCTCAGCAGCGGACTTCATGGACAGGGAGATACGACGACGGTCGAGGTCGATCTCCATGACCTTGACCTGAACCTTGTCGCCCACGTGGGTGACCTGAGAAGGCTGGTCGACGTGCTTGTTGGCCATCTCGGAGATGTGCACCAGGCCCTCGATGCCCTCGCCCAGATCGACGAAAGCGCCGAACGGGACAAGCTTGGTCACAGTGCCCTCGACGATAGCGCCGACGGGGTACTTCTTGACCAGTGCGCGCCACGGATCCTCGGTGGTCTGCTTGAGACCAAGGGAGATACGCTCGCGGTTGAGGTCGACGTCGAGAACCTCGACCTCGACCTCCTGGCCGACCTTGACAACCTCGGAAGGATGGTTGACGTGGTTCCAGGAGAGCTCGGAAATGTGGATGAGGCCGTCGATACCGCCGAGGTCGACGAAGGCGCCGAAGTCGACGATGGAGGAAACGGTGCCCTGGAGACGCATGCCAGACTTGAGCTTGGACAGGATCTCGGAGCGCTCGGCCTTACGGGACTCCTCGAGCACGACGCGACGGGAGAGGACGACGTTGTTGCGGTTGCGGTCCATCTCGATGACGCGAGCCTCGATGCGGGTGCCCATGTAGGAGGTGAGGTCCTTGACGCGACGGAGGTCGACGAGGGAAGCGGGCAGGAAGCCACGCAGGCCGATGTCGAGGATCAGGCCGCCCTTGACAACCTCGATAACCTCGCCCTCGACGTTCTCGCCGGAGTTGAACTTCTCCTCGATGCGGTTCCAAGCACGCTCGTACTCGGCACGCTTCTTGGACAGGACCAGACGACCGTCCTTGTCCTCCTTCTGGAGAACCAGAGCCTCGATGGGATCACCGAGTGCAACGATGTCTGCAGGGTTAGCGTCCTTGCGGATGGACAGCTCGCGGACCGGGATAACGCCCTCGGACTTGAATCCGATGTCAACGAGCACCTCGTCATGCTCGATCTTAACGACAGTGCCGTTAACGAGATCGCCCTCATCAAAGTCGGTAATCGTACCGTCGATGAGGTTGTTCATCTCCTCCTCGTTGACATCGTCAAGAGAGAAAATGGACGAGTTCTGAATCTCACTCAAAGGTGGACCCCTTTCGAACTACGGGGCCCCGATTGCTAGGACCTACAGAAGGGTGCGACAAGCACACAACGTTTAGGAACACTCGGGAGCCGACAGATACTAATGTGACGCTTATGCAATCACGTTCGTATAGGTTACGGGGAAATGAGTTCGATTTCAAGCGTGAACTGCGATTTTTTACTCGTGTGGAGACTTTTTCGTAATCTTATGAACACTCGTCTCCGCAACTTGACGATAACCAGCCAGGCATTCGGCTTTGGGGTAAAGTATCCGGAGCCAACGATTCTAGATCGATTTTTCGAGAAAGGTGCCCGCGTGCTCAAAGCAGTCGTTTTCGATATGGACGAAACGCTTCTTAGCATCAACCTTAACGCGTTCATCCTTCGCTATTTTAAGGATGTCTCTTCGATGCTCGCGGATATCGGGCGCCGCAGTCGCGGTGGCACGATGGCACGCCTCGGCACCATCCTGGTCGACCTCAACGCCAATCGCCGCAGCGGCACGGATAACCGCACCAATCTTGAGTTTTACCGCACCGAGGTCGAACGCAGGTGCGGCATCTGCCTCTCCGATCCCATCATCTACGAGGCGTTTACCTACTACGAGCGCGCAGTTCTTCCGTACAAGAATGACGAACTCATCAACGCCCACGCCATGCCGGGCGCACACGCCGCGCTCCAGGCCGTACAGGACGCTGGACTGCGTTGTGCGCTCTTTACCAACCCCAGCTTTCCCCAGGGGGCCATCGAGTGCCGCATGGGCTGGGGCGACCTGGCCGACGCCCCCTTTGAACTCGTGACGCACATGGGAAACGCCACCCGATGCAAGCCCGATGCCACCTACTATCTAGAGCAGCTTCAGGTGATGGGGCTCGAGCCACACGAGGTCCTTATGGTGGGCAACGACCCCAAGCGCGACTTTCCCAGCCCCGCCTGCGGTATTCAAACTGCCTATGTTGGCCAAGGAAAACCGGGACGCGCCACCTGGCGCGGAACCATGGAAGATTTCGCCCACGACTTTAACGCCGTAATCGAAGCCTTCTACGAGCACCAAATAGCCGACGAACTGTCGTAGGACCCCTCCCTCGCTCCAAAAAAGCGCCACAGGTTGAGCATAAGTCAGCGAAAACGCCCCTAAGCGAGCAATGTGCCTTGAAAGAGGAGGGCATAGGCCTTCTGGCCATGCCCGACGATTGAAAGGTAGATTGCCGCTTAGGGGCGTTTGCAGCGTCGACCGGTTACGCGGTTTGGTAAAACCGCGTAACTAACAAACCTGGGTTTTACCGATCATGATGTTGAGGATCTCGATGTCGGTGTCTTTCATGCCCACGCGGCCTACGTAGCCCATACTAGCGATCGTCTGTTCAACGGTATCCTGGATCAGACCCTCGCCGGCACGGAAGCCGCGGCCCTGCATGGCCATATTGTGGCCCAGAATCGCCGCATCGACGGCAGCGGAAATCTTGGCGGCACAGCTTGCCTTGGCGCCGTCGCACACGATGCCGCCCACGTTGCCAAGCGTATTCGAGACCGTCGCGCCAATCTGCTCGCGCGTGCCACCGCACAGCCAGGTAATCGCAGCGCCGGCGCCGCACGCGGCGCAAATAGCACCGCAAAACGCCGAGAGCGCGCCAATATAGCTCTTGATATGCACGGCGATAAGATCGGACAGCATCACGGCGCGCACCAGGCGCTCGTGGTCGCAGCGCAGGTACTCGGCATACTCCATGACGGGCAATGCGCAGGTAATGCCCTGATTGCCCGAGCCGCACACAATGGCGACCGGCAGTGCGCAGCCGTTCATGCGGGCGTCGGACCCGGCGGCCGCACGGGCACGGGCACGGCAGGCGACGTCATCGGCACGAGCACCCAGCAGCGTACGACCCACCTCGGCGCCCCAAGCGTGCGCGAGGCCCTCGGCACTGATCGCGCCATTCAGCTCAATCTGACGCTCAACGGCAGCGCGGGCTTCCTCAATGTCGCCGTCCTCGATAAAGTCGATGATGGACTCAATCGACATGGGCGTGTCGGCCTTATCCGCCGCCCGCTCGGCCACCACGCGCTCGGCGCATGCGGCACACTCCCCCGCTGACTTGCCGCATACCGGAATACCGTCGAGCGTATGGCACGTGACGTTGGTGTGGTGATCGGTAATCTCGACGACCGCGGTATGGCCCCCGGCCGTCGCAGTCACCTTGATGTAGAGGTTGGGCACGCCCTCGACAAGCGACACATCGCAGTAGTCGGCGTCGGCGAGGAGCTCGGCCACGCGTGCACGGTCTTCATCGTCAACGCTCTCGAGCACCTCGAGCGCGCTCTTAGCGTCGCCGCCCACGGCACCCAGCACGGCTGCGGCCTCAATACCGTGCATACCGCCCGAGTTGGGCACGGTCACGCTCTTGACGTTCTTGATGATGTTGCCCGAGCAGGCAACATCCATATGATCGGGCTCGCAACCGAGCGTCTGGCTCGCCAGCGCTGCTGCATAGGCAACGGCAATAGGCTCGGTACAGCCGAGCGCGCAGACAAGCTCGCGGTTCAAAACATCGCAAAACGCGGCATCACGGATGGAATCGATAGGCATAGGTATCTCCTGCTTGCATAACGGGCTGGGCTCTTAATAATAATTAGCTCTTTTATTTGATAACAATGCATCAAAAACCGCAACCCAGGTTCCGGTAGACGGCATTCAGGCGCAAACTGACGGCATTCATTCATGAGAAAACGGTCTTGTTGCATGCTAAAGCGTTTGACCAAAAAACGCCCAAGCGTTTACACAAAAGTCGCGCTATCATGCAGTCGAACGCGGTAAAACCTTTAGCAATTCCGCCGCACGGACCAGAGAGGAACCACTCATGAAGATTGGTATCGGTAACGACCACGCCGCCGTCGAGCTCAAGAACATCATTTCCGAGCACCTGAAGGAGCGCGGCTGCGAGGTCTTGAACTTTGGCACCGACACCTCCGAGAGCTTTGACTACCCCATCGCCGGCTACAAGGTGGGTAAGGCCGTTGCCAACGGCGACGTCGACCTGGGCATCCTGATCTGCGGCACCGGCGTCGGGATTAGCCTGGCTGCTAACAAGGTAGAGGGCGTGCGCGCCGTCGTGTGCTCCGAGCCCTTCAGCGCCAAGCTCTCCCGCATGCACAACAATACCAACGTGCTCGCTTTTGGCGCCCGCGTCGTGGGCTCCGAGCTCGCCAAGATGATCGTCGACGAGTGGCTCGACGCCGAGTTTGAGGGTGGTCGTCACGAGCGTCGCGTTAACCTCCTCAACGAGATCGATCACACGCGCGCCCTTAAGATCGTCGACGAAGCCTAAACTATTCAGTGCCACAAGCTAACAGCAGGGGCCCGCTCGGAACACATGTCCGAGCGGGCCCCTGCATAGATTTTGGAATAAAAGGGCGCCGCGGATGGAGTTCCGCGGCGCCCAAGCCACACGCTAACAGCTTTAAGGAGTCAAAGCTGGTTTAGCCAAAGAAGCGCTTGATCTCAATCTCGGCGTTCTCCAGGCAGTCGGAGCCGTGGATCACGTTGGCGTTGACATCGACGGCAAAGTCGCCGCGGATGGTGCCGGGGGCAGCGTCAAGCGGGTTGGTAGCGCCCATGAGGGTGCGCATCTTAGCAACAGCGGAGAGACCGGAAACGACCATCTTGACGACCGGACCGCTCGTCATAAAGTCGCAGAGACCGCCAAAGAAGGGCTTGTCGGCCAGATGGGCGTAGTGCTCCTCGACGGTAGCGCGCTCGAGCGTGGTCATCTCCATGCGCTCGATGACAAGGCCGCTGCGCTCAATGCGAGCAACGATCTCGCCGATCTTGCGGTCGCGCACGGCGTCGGGCTTAATCATGATGAAGGTCTTCTCGATAGCCATAAAAGTAGCCTTTCAAGTAGGTTCGCGCGTGCCCAAGTCCCATTCCGGCACCCGCCTGGACTGCATCGTAACAGAGTTTTAGCTGCAGTTAAACAAAAAGCTGTTTATTGAAACGTTGCAATTTATTAAAGCGCTCCATATGTGTCACTTCTGTTTCGAAGCCCGATTAGAGTACCATCCGACCGCCCATCAACCGCATCGAACAGAGCAGGCGGTCGGTTGCCGCCCGCGAACGTAACCCCTTCACAACCTGCCCAAAGGTCCTACAGAAGTTCTCGACAAGCCCCTCCCCCATAGCAACAAAATACGGCGCCCACATCAGCAGGCGCCCGTAAAGTGAAAACGATTTATCAATACATGGCCAAAACGGCTTCAGCCAAATCCCTACTTTACCCCGTGGCCCATCTCGACGACCTTAGTCAGCGATCCAAACACGCCCTCGTCGGCCACGAGCTGCGCCTCGGCACGCTGCAGCTGCACGGCAACGGCGGCAGGGGCGGTGCCGCCCTCGGTCGTGCGCGCGGCGACAATCGACGGGATGTCGAGCGCCTCGGTAATGTCGTGCTCAAAGAGCGGGCTTGCCTCCTGGAACACCTCAAACGGCAGGTCCTCAAGATTGCAGCCGCGCTTCTCACACATCAGTACCAGATGCCCCACCACGGCATGTGCCTCGCGGAACGGCAGACCACGCTTAGCCAGGTAATCGGCAACATCGGTGGCGGCAAGGTGACCCACGCCGCACTCGCGCGCCATGGCATCCTCGTTGACGGTCCAAGTCGAAATCATACCGGCCATAACCGACAGGCACTGCATGAGCGTATGAGCGGTATCAAGCGCGCCCTCCTTGTCCTCCTGCAAATCCTTGTTATAAGCAAGCGGCAGGCCCTTCATGGTCACGAGCAGCTGCACCAGGCTGCCATACACACGGCCGCTCTTGCCGCGAATAAGCTCGGCAAAGTCGGGATTCTTCTTCTGCGGCATGATAGACGAGCCGGTGGAGTAGGAATCAGAAAGCGTGATAAAGCCAAATTCGGAGCTCGACCACAGCACGATCTCCTCGGAAAGACGCGACAGGTGCATCGCCATGACGGATCCGGCGTAATGCAGATCGAGCAGGAAATCACGGTCGGAAACCGCATCGAGCGAGTTGGGAATCACGCCCGCAAAACCAAGTTCGGCAGCCGTCATCTGGCGATCGAGCGGATAGCTCGTACCGGCAAGCGCGGCAGCACCCAGCGGGCAGTTGTCGGCGGCATCAAAGGCGGCCTTCAGGCGCGTAAAGTCGCGCGCGAACATCCAGGAATACGCCAGCAGATGATGCGACAGCAGCACGGGCTGAGCGTGCTGCATGTGTGTGTAGCCCGGCAAAATCACCTTGTCGTACTTCTTAGCCGCATCCACCAGCACATGGCGCAGCTCTAGATTGGCCTCCATGAGCTCCTTGGCCAGCGCCTTGACGCCCAGGCGTGTGTCGGTCGCCACCTGGTCGTTGCGCGAACGTCCGGTATGCAAGCGCTTGCCAGCCTCGCCGATGCGACGCGTCAGCTCGCTCTCGATGGACATATGAATGTCCTCGTCGTTGATATCGAAGGTGAAGTTGCCGGCATCGATATCCTGTTCGATTCCGGTCAGGCCCTTGGCAATCGCCTGCTCGTCCTCGGCACTGATGATGCCCTGGGCCGCCAGCATTTTGGCATGCGCCTTAGAGCCGGCGATATCCTGCTTATAGAGATGTTTGTCGACCGGCAGCGACGCGCCAAACTCCTGCGTGACCTCGGCCACGCCCGCCTCAAAACGACCGCCCCAAAGAGCCATGGAACCGTCTCCTTTCTCCAAATACCAAAACAAGCGTCCAAAGCAATGTGCCCTGTCGCTAAAGCGATTTATCAACCGCTAGTTTTACACACTCCCTGCCGCGCGCGGGGCCATGTGGCTAATTTGCAAAGAAGTGACGCACCATGCACTTGGCGCCCAACGTCTCCCTCCGGATGTTGCCCTGCGAACCATCGATCCAGGCCTTCAGGCTCATAGGAACGTCCTCGACCCTTGCAGCATCGAACTCGGGCGCGAGGGCAAGCAAAGCATGCGCGATAGCATTGAACATAATGGATACTCCTCATATATATAGGCACAGAGCCGCCAAATTGATAGAAGGAGCCCCGCCGGACAACCCCGGCGGGGCTCGGACTCAGCCGCAGACGCGGCATCATATATGCGGGCGGAACGTAGGGGCCACCGATGTTAAGAAGTGTCAGCAAGCATAACGAAAGGTAGGGACCCCGTGCGCCCGTTATGTATCACGCGGATGGGCCGCGCGGATACCAAGGGAAGGAGGCGCTAGGCCTGGGCGGCCGCAGAGCTGGGGCCCTGGACCTTTGCCCACGTCTTGAGCGACAGCGTATCGATCTCGATAAAGCCGGCGCTGGCCTTCTCGTCAAACGTGGTGTCGCGGTCGTAGGTAGCCAGACCGTAGTCGTAGAGGCTGAAAGGGCTCTTGCGGCCGACGACATGGCAGTTGCCCTTAAAGAACTTCAGACGGACAGTGCCGGTCACGAACTTCTGGGTGTCAGCCATAAAGGCGTCGAGCGCGTTTTTGAGCGGGCTGTACCACTGGCCGTTGTACACGGCGGTGGCCCAATCCTGCTCGAGCTTAATCTTGGTCTTGAGCAGGTCGCCCTCGACGCAGATGTCCTCGAGCGCCTTGTGGGCGGTGATGAGCGTCAGGGCGCCGGGAACCTCGTAGCACTCGCGGCTCTTAAGGCCCACCAGGCGATCCTCGACCAGATCGAGACGGCCAAAGCCATTGTCGCCGGAGATCTTGTTGAGGGCGATGACGATCTCGGAGAGCTTCATCTTCTTGCCGTCGACGGCGACGGGCTTGCCGGCCTCAAACTCAATCTCGGTGTAGGTCGGGGTGTCCGGCGTGTCCTCGGGGTTCTTGGTCATAACCCAAGCGTCGTCGAGCGGCTCGTTCCAGGGATCCTCCAGGTGACCGCACTCAATGGCACGACCCCACAGGTTGTCGTCGATGGAGTAGGGGTTGTCGTTGGCACCCTCGGGAACCGGCACGTTGTGAGCGTGGGCATAGGCAACCTCGTCGGGACGGCACTTCAGATCCCACTCGCGCACCGGGGCGATAACCTTGAGCTCGGGGTCGAGGGCCTTGACGGCGGCCTCAAAACGGACCTGGTCGTTACCCTTGCCGGTGCAGCCGTGGGCGACGTAGGTCGCGCCAAACTCGTGAGCGACCTCGACGAGCTTCTTGGCGAGCAGCGGGCGAGAAAGAGCCGAGAGCAGCGGATACTTGTTCTCGTACATGGAGTTTGCGGCGATGGCCTTAGTCAGGAACTCATCAGAGAACTCGTCGCGCAGGTCGAGCACCTGGCAATCGAGAACGCCCAGGTCGAGTGCCTTCTGCTTCTTGGCATCCAGTCCGGTCTCTTCCTGGCCCACGTTGCCGCAGACACAAACGACATCGAGATTCTTCTCGTCCTGGAGCCACTTGACACATACGGATGTATCAAGACCACCGGAATATGCGAGAACGACTTTTTCCTTGCTCATGGCTGTTTCCTTTCGCCCTTGGTAGCTAGTTAGAACATCGGTCAGTTGCAAGTCACCTTGAGGTCAAAAACCGTGCAATATCAGGTTATTCAGCAGAATGCATCACAGGCATGCCCTAGAAACATGCGGCTATGTCGTGCTTAAAACCCAACGACCTCAAAATGACTCTGTTGAGGCATTGCGCCCCATGCGGACAGAGACGATTGTTGTCGTCGTCGGGAAATTGCGCGCTGGCGTCGGATGGCATTGTCTGCAGTGGTGATGATCTTTACGAACTGCATCTGCCTCTCCTTTCACCTATCGCCGGGCGCAATTCAAATATCGCAAACGGTACCTTTTCCTCGGTAAGCGGTTGTTTTTCCGTCTCCGTTTTCGATGGTCGCTATATTACGCTAAAGTGCCCGCAGCACAAGCGACAAATTCAAATTTCTGAAAAGTTTTTTCATTACTTTGTGAAGCGTGGTGCAAATACGCTCCGTTCCTGCGAAAATACGCCCGACTACGAATTGATGGTTATAACGTCTGAAACAATCTCGAAACGAAAGGCTCGCTTTTATGCAAACTTACGAATCGGACGCCAATATCGGAAACATTAAGATTCTCGCCGTCGACATGGACAAGACGCTGCTGACCGACGAGCGCGTGCTGCCCCAGGGTCTTGATGAGCGCCTAGACAAGCTCGCCGACGCCGGCATCGTATTCTGCCCCGCCAGCGGACGTCCCGCCCCCAAGCTCGAGGAGATGTTCGAGGGCATCAAAAACCGCCTCGCCTTTTGTCCCGACAACGGAGCGTGCGTGATCTATCGCGGCAGCTATATCTATAAGAGCAATATTGACGTGGAGCTGTATCAGCAGGTCTTGAGCCGTGCCTCGGAGGATCCGCGCGCTGTCCCCGTCCTTTGCTGCTTCGACGAGTTCTACGTGCTTGCCCGCGACCATCAATACCAAGACGAGATCAGCGTCTACTACAACACAATCAACTACGTCGACAGCTTTGATGGCATTGATTTCGAGTCCAACAAGATTTCGGTCTTCTTCCCCGGCTACGACGCCGAGCCCGCGTTTCGCGAGACCTATAGCCCCGAGTTCTCGGACAAGCTCTACGTCACCAACGCCGGACGCGAGTGGATCGACTTTATGAACCTGGGCGTCGACAAGGGCGCCGGCGTCGCGCACCTGTGCGAGCACTTGGGCATCGATATTGCCGACGCCGCCGCCGTGGGCGATACGTACAACGACATCCCCATGCTGGAGCGCGTCGGTCACAGCTTTATCGTAGACAATGCCGAGGAGCACATGAACGCGCACGCCAAGTGGCGCATTCCGAGCAACAACGACGGGGGCGTACTGACGCTCATCGACGCCATCCTGGCGGCTCGGTAACCGTCCCATCGGGCCTGGCCGGGCGGCACGGGTTAACTTTTCGCTCGGTCAGGTCCTGCGCAAGACGAAAGCCACATTAAGTGGCTTTCTTTGCGTGCGGAATCTACGAAAAGTTAACCCGTGCCGCCCGGCCAGGCCCTAGGTTTACTTACCTGCCGCCAAGATGGCGTCTTGGCGTCTAGATACTTGGCTGATTTTTCGGAATGAAGGGGGCTCCTTGTTGGCAAGGAGCCCCCTTCTGCTTTTGGCTACTTTGGGGTTGTTAGTACGTCTTTATTTGGCATCGGCCCAGGTTATGCCGGTGCTGGCTTCGGCGATCAACGGTACGCGGAGGTCTACTACGTGTTCCATGACGTCGCGGACCATGGTGGTCAGGCGCTCGACTTCATCGGTGGGGCACTCAAAGTCCAGTTCGTCGTGCACCTGCAGAATCATATGGGCGGCAAAGCCTTCTTCTTCCAGGCGGCGGCTTACGCGGGCCATCGCGATCTTGATGATGTCGGCGGCGGTTCCCTGCATGGGGTGGTTCATGGCCGTGCGCTCGCCAAAGCCGCGGAGCTGCGGGTTTTTGGCCTTGAGCTCCGGAATATGACGACGGCGGCCGTACATGGTCTCGGCGTAGCCCGTCTGCTTGGCGCGCGCCACCACGTTGTCGAGGAACGTACGCACACCCGGGTAGGCCTCGTAGTAGCGATCGATCATATCGCGCGCCTCGGCCATCGAGATATGCAGCGACTGCGACAGACCGTAGGCCTGCTGGCCGTACACGATGCCAAAGTTCACGGCCTTGGCGCGGCTGCGCAGGTCGGGCGTCACCTCGGACACCGGCACGCCAAACACGCGCGCAGCCGTCTCGGCGTGGAAGTCCTCGCCCTCGTTAAAGGCGCGCACCAAGTGCTCGTCACCCGAGAGATGCGCCAGCAGACGCAGCTCGATCTGCGAGTAGTCCACCGCCAAAAAGACGCTTCCCTCGCCTGCCGAAAACGCCGTCTTGACGGTACGACCCAGCTCCGAGCGCGTCGGGATGTTCTGCAGGTTCGGGTCGCTCGAGGACAGACGTCCCGTTGCCGTGATGGTCTGGTTGTACGTAGTGTGTACGCGACCGTCACCACGGCGTAGCGGGCCCAGAGTGTCCAGATAGGTGGACTTGATCTTAGACTTCTCACGCCAGTCCAAGATCAGACGCACGATTTCGTGGTCACGCGCAAGGTCGCTCAGCACCTTGGCGTTGGTCGAATAATAGCCGCGCTTGGTCTTTTTGAGACCCTTGGTCGGAAGCCCCATTACATCAAAGAGCACGTGCGACAGCTGCATGGGACTGCCGATGTTAAAGGTCTCATCACCGGCAAGGTCGCGAATGCTTCGCTCGACCTCGGTGATCTGGGTCGCCAGGCCCTCGGACAGACTGCGCAGCCGATCGGGATCCACGAGCATGCCCGCGCGCTCCATCTTGGCAAGCACCGGCACGAGTGGCATCTCGATGCCATCGAACACGTTGGCGGCGTTCTCGCGGGCCATGCGGTCGCGCAGCGGTGCGACCAGCGCCAGCGTCAAGGCCGCCGTGCGAGCGGCGGGTGCAGGAGCGTCCTCGCCGGCACCCTCTGCACCGCGCGCCGCAGGCAGCGACATCTGCAGATAGGTATCGGCCAGATATGCCTCATCGAACTCGGAGCGATCGGAATCCAGCAGATAGGCAGCGACCACGGTATCGAAGATACGCGTGGAATCGGCAGCGAGCGGATCCATGAGCTCGGGCTCAGAAGAATCGATGGGCGAAAGCTCATGCAGCAGCGCTTTCATATCCGGGCTCGCCACGCGGCCCGCCACAAACAGGCGCGCAAGCACGCCGGCAATCACGCCGTGGGCGAAGTTGAAGCCCTCAGTCTCAGCCGCCGCACAGCTGTCGCCCTCCTCGAGCGCGAACAGACCCTTGGACGTCGCCAACCACAGCATGCGCGTCAGTCCAAAGAGCGCGCCCTCTTCCTTGTCGTCGTCCACCACGGCGGCGACCCACTCGCCCGCCTCGATCGCACGCGAAACCTCGGACGCCACGGCAGCAAGCGCCTCGGCATCGCCGGCAGCGGTGCGCTCAATCGTGGGCATCTCAAACGTTCTAGCAGCGGCAGCAGCCCCGCCCTCGCCGCCGATCAGCGCCAAGAAACGGTTCTGCATGGCGGTGATACCAAGCGTACCCAGCGCCGCGGAAACCTCATCGGCAGAAAACGCCGGGAAGGACGTCGCCTCAAAGTCGAGCTCGACGGGCGCATCGGTGCGAATTGTCGCAACCTTGCGGCTCAGTAGTGCGTCATCGATGTGTGCACGCAGGTTCTCGCCCATCTTGCCCTTGACCTCGTCGGCATGCGCGATGACTTCGTCCAGGCTACCGTACTTCGCAATGAGCGCACTCGCCTTTTTGGGACCGATGCCCGGTACACCGGGGATGTTGTCGGACGTATCGCCCTTTAGACCGTAAAAATCGGGCACGAGCGCCGGCGTAATGCCGTGATACAGGTCGTCCACGCTCTCGGGCGTCATGATCGCCACGTCAGACAGGCCCTTGCGGGTCGAGACCACGTTGACGTGCTCGGTCACGAGTTGATACATGTCGCGGTCGCCGGTCACCAGTAGCATGTCGCAGCCGGCCTGCTCGCCCAGGCGCGCCATGGTTCCCAGGATATCGTCGCCTTCCCAGCCCTCGGACTGCAGAATCGGCACGTTGAGCGCGGCGAGCAGCTCCTTAATCATAGGAAACTGCGCATGCAGGTCGGGATCCATGGGCGGACGCTGCGCCTTGTACTGCGGCAGCATCTCCATACGCACGCGCGGCTTACCCTTGTCAAACGCCACGACCACACCGTCGGGGTTAAAGGCATCAATCATCTTAAGAAACATGTTCAGAAAGCCAAAGATCGCGTTGGTGGGGCGACCGTCCGGCGCGTTCATGGTCGGCGGCACGGCGTGAAAGGCGCGGTGCATGAGCGAGTTGCCGTCGATAACGGCAAAAGTGCGGCGCTTGTCAGACATATTAAATACCTCGCTTTGGGCTGGGCACGGTTTGCTCACTCCAGTTTACACGCTCCCCGCCCCGCGGCCACCTCACATCAAGCTCCCCCGCCACCGTGAGCCCGCGCGTGATACGATGGCTCACGGTACATCAACCAGCACGATCGATCCGAAAGGAGCCTGCGTCATGGAGCGTCCCTGCGCATGGAAAAAGTACACGCCACAGCAAGTCGAGGAGCTCGAGGAGCTTTGCCGCGGCTATAAGCAGTTTTTGAGCGAGAACAAGACCGAGCGCCTGTGCGTCAAGACCGGCATCAAGATGGCCGAGGAGGCGGGATACGTCGACCTGGAGACCGTGATCGCCGAAGGCCGCGAGCTCAAGGCAGGCGACAAGGTGTACGCCGCCAATCACGGCAAGGACCTCATGCTCGTCAACCTGGGCAACGCCCCGCTCGAGCAGGGCTTTAACATCCTGGGCGCCCACGTGGACTCGCCGCGCCTAGACCTTAAGCAGAACCCCGCCTTCGAGGCCGGCGACATGGCCTACCTCGACACGCACTACTACGGTGGCGTCAAGAGCTACCACTGGGTGGCCTCCCCGCTCGCGCTCGTAGGCGTCATCTGCAAAAAGGACGGCACCACCGTCGACATTAATATCGGCGACAAGGCCGACGACCCGGTCTTTACCATCTCCGACCTGCTGATCCATCTCTCGAGCGAGCAGATGGCCAAGCCCGCCAAGGACGCCGTCGACGCCGAGATCCTCGACGTGATCGTGGGCGGCCGTCCCGTCAAGTTCGATGAGGACGACAAGGACGCCCCCAAGGAGCCCGTCAAGCAGATGTTCCTGGACATCCTCAAGGAGCAGTACGACGTCGAGGAGGAGGACTTCCTCTCCGCCGAGATCGAGGTCGTGCCCGCCGGCCCCGCCCGCGACATGGGTCTCGACCGCTCCATGATTCTGGGCTATGGCCACGACGACCGCGTCTGCGCCTATCCGTCCATGCTCGCCCAGATCAATGTGGCCAATGTCGAGCGCACGAGCATCACGCTCATCGTCGACAAGGAGGAGATTGGCTCCGTGGGTGCCACCGGCATGACAAGTCGCTTCTTCGAGAACACCGTCGCCGAGATCATGACGCTCGCCGGCGAGGGCAGCCCGCTGGCCCTGCGCCGCGCGCTCGCCCGCAGCCGTATGCTCTCCTCTGACGTGTCCGCCGGCTTCGACCCGGGCTATGCCGGCAAGTTCGAGACCAAAAACGCCGCCTTTATGGGTCGCGGCCTGTGCTTTAACAAGTACACGGGCAGCCGCGGCAAGGGCGGTTCCAACGACGCTGATGCCGAGTACGTGGCCCTCGTCCGCGACATCATGGACGAGGCCGGCGTGGACTTCCAGACCTGTGAGCTCGGCCGCGTCAACGCGGGCGGCGGCGGCACCATCGCCTACATCATGGCCAAGTACGGCATGAACGTCATCGATTCCGGTGTTGCCGTCCTGTCCATGCACGCCCTGTGGGAGGTCGCCAACAAGGCCGACATCTACGAGGCCTATCGCGGCTACAAGGCCTTCATCGAGCGCGCCTAACCAACCCTTCATCAGTTGCGGTGAAATACGGACTAAACTGGCCCATAAACGGCCAAAACAGACCGTATTCCACCGCAATTTCTTTTTTGGCAGAGGAGAGTTCATGCTGCAGGTCATCATTTCGCCCGCCAAGCAGATGCGCGCGGCCCAAGATGCTTTTGAAGTCCTGGGCATCCCACCCTTTGTGCGCGAGACGGCTCGCCTCCACCGCGCACTGCTAGATATCGAGCGGAATGAAGGCAGCGGCGGCCTGCAGGCGCTGTGGAACGTGAGTGACAAACTGCTGGGGCCTTGCCTCAACACCCTGCATGAGTTCGGGCCCATCCTGAAAAGCGGCGATCTCGACAATCCCGCACTCGCTCGCCACCTCTCCCCTGCCGTCATGTCCTATCACGGCATTCAATACCAGAGCATGGCACCCGAGGTGATGGATTCCGCGCAGCTCGCATGGCTGCAAGACCATCTGTGGATCCTCTCCGGCCTCTACGGGTGCGTTCGTCCCTTTCATGCCGTCGAACCGTATCGGCTGGAGATGGGCGCGAAGCTCGCCGTTGACGATGCCCGAGACCTCTACGCGTTTTGGAGCGACAAGCTCGCGCGGGCTATCGCCCCGGCAGGCTCAAACACCACGATCGTCAACCTCGCCAGCGTAGAGTATGCCAAAGCCGTTCTGCCCCACCTCGCGGGCGACGCCACGGCCGTCACATGCCTCTTTGGCGAGGGTATCCGCAACGGGAAGCCCATCCAACGGTCGACCGCCAGCAAAAAGGCGCGCGGCTCCATGGCGCGGTGGATGGCAGAAAACAAGCTCGAGGATGCAAGCGAACTTACCGCATTCAACATCGGCTATCGACACATCCCCGAGCTTTCAGACAAAAACACCCTGGTTTTCATGAACGCGCAGGCACAATAGACCCGCCGTTTCCAAACACCCCGTTACTCCGCCAAGCCATCGGCCTTTGTAATCTCGCTCGTCGAGCCATCTTGGTAGGTAATCTTAACGTGCTCCACCTCGGATACCGCAGCGCCCGCCGGGGGCTCCAAGCGCCATTCCGTCAGCGCAATGTCCATGGTCGTGGGCACGTCCCCTTGATCTTTGAGCTTCACCGTCAGCGTTTTGAGCGTCGCATCAAACGTCACGCGTTCGATTTCTTCGCCCGGAATAGACCCGCCGCTCAGCTGCAGCTGCACAAACTCGTCGCACGGATACCAATAGTCGCCCGGTGCGGCAACCGTGTTGCCACCAGAATCTTTCATGGTCATAATCGGCAGGCCCTCGTCGGCTTCAAACCCCCAGGTGGCGCCGCCAGGACCGCCGAACGTCCAAATACAAAAGGCAATCACCAGTACGGCAAGCACCGCAAAACCAATCGCGACCAACCCATGGTGCGCACGGCTTTCCTCGGCCGATACATCCCATTGCGTCTCTCGATATAGATGCTTGTCTTCCATGTACGCCTCCCCACAGGCACGCTCGTTAGGCCAATCGTACCCATTCGAGCTATACTTGAGCCCATTACATAAACGGGGAGCTTGCAGGACAAGACGGCAGGCTGAGACTGGGCGCGCCCGCCCTGACCCGCAAACCTGATATGGGTAATGCCAACGAAGGGAGCCGTGCCAATGAGCACACAGACCGAGCCCAAGCTCGTCACGCAAATCGACTTCGCCCGTGCCGGGCAGATCACGCCGCAGATGAAGGAAGTCGCCGAACGCGAGCATCGCGACCCCGAGTACATCCGCGAGCGCGTGGCCGACGGCCGCATCGCCATTCCCGCCAACATCGTGCACATCAAAAAGGGCATGCGCGCCTTTGGCGTCGGTGAGGGCCTGTCCACCAAGGTCAACGTGAACCTGGGTATCTCGGGCGACAAGGCCGATGCCGCCGAGGAATGGAAGAAGGTCAAGATCGCCGAGGACTTTGGCGCCGACGCCATCATGGACCTTTCCAACTCGGGCAAGACGCGCCAGTTCCGCCAGCAGCTCATCGACGAGACGCCGCTCATGGTAGGCACCGTCCCCATGTACGACGCCATCGGCTACATGGAAAAGCCGCTGGTCAAGCTTACCAAGGACGACCTGTTCGAAGTCGTGCGCGCGCATGCCGAGGACGGCGTGGACTTTATGACCATTCACTGCGGCATCAACAAGTCGGTCACCAAGACCTTTAAGGAGACCGGCCGCCTCATGAACATCGTGAGCCGCGGCGGCTCGCTGCTGTTTGGCTGGATGGAGGTCACCGGCAACGAGAACCCCTTCTATGAGTTCTACGATGAGTTGCTCGAGATTTGCCACGAGTACGACGTGACCATCTCGCTCGGCGACTCCTGCCGCCCGGGCTGCCTCTACGACTCCAACGACGCCACCGAGACCGCCGAGATGATCGAGCTGGGCAAGCTATGCAAGCGTGCTTGGGCCGCCGGCGTACAGGTCATGGTCGAGGGCCCGGGTCACATGGCGCTCGACGAGATCGCCGCCAACATGAAACTGCAGAAGCGCCTGTGCCACAACGCCCCGTTCTATGTGCTCGGGCCGCTGGTGACCGATATCGGCGTGGGCTACGACCACATCACCGCTGCCATCGGCGGCGCCATCTCCGCCAGCTCCGGTGCCGACTTCCTGTGCTACGTGACACCGGCCGAGCACCTATGCCTGCCTAACGCCCAGGATGTGCTCGACGGCCTCATGGCCACCAAGATCGCCGCACACGCCGCCGACATCGCCAAAAAGGTGCCCCACGCCCGCGACATGGACGACAAGATGGGCCAGGCACGCCGCAAGCTCGACTGGGACGCCATGTGGAAGTGCGCACTCGACCCGGTTACGGGCAAGAAGCGCTACGAGGAGTCCCCCGCCGCCACCGAGGGCACTTGCACCATGTGTGGCAAGATGTGCGCCGTCCGCACCGTCAACAAGATCTTCGAGGGCACCACGATCGACCTCGGCATGGAGGACTAGCCCTGTCGCTGCGGCCGCTTCTGGCGACGAGCTGGCGCCTGTCAATTGTTGACGTGTGAACATTTGCTTACATTTGCGTAAAGATTGCATCGCCCGCCCGGGTTCGGCATAGAGTCGGCCCGGGCATCTTTATAATGCTGGCTTAAAGACCCATTTGATTCCGACCGAACAAGGGAGCGAACATGGATCGCAGTAAGGTACCTGCCGTTCTATCCATCGCAGGATCCGACTCCAGCGGTGGCGCCGGCATTCAGGCCGACATCAAGACCATCACGGCGCACCGCCTGTATGCCGAGACGGCCATCACTGCTATCACCGCACAGAACACCTTGGGTGTCACCGCCGTGCAGAACATCTCCCCGGATATTGTCGCGGCGCAGATCGATGCCGTTTTTGACGATATTCGACCCAGCGCCGTCAAAATCGGCATGGTTTCCTCTGCCGAGATTATCGAGGTTATCGCCGACCGCTTGAGCGCCTGGGACGCACAAAATATCGTCGTCGACCCCGTCATGGTGGCCACCTCGGGCGCGCGGCTGATTGCCGAAGATGCCGCCGAGGCGCTCACCCGCCGCCTGTTCCCGCTGGCGACGGTTATCACGCCCAATATTCCCGAGGCCATGGCCCTGCTCGACTACGAGGTCGACTCCGAGCGCACGCAGCAAAATGCTGCCATGCTCCTCACCCGCCGCTTTGGTTGCGCATCCCTCGTTAAGGGTGGGCATCTTGTCAACGAGGCCAACGATGTACTGGCCGAACCCGCGCCACTCGATGATGAGGGCAACCATCTGGGAGATCCACTCACCACGTGGTTCCGCCACAAGCGCATCGAGACCGACAACACGCACGGCACCGGATGTACGCTCTCGTCCGCCATCGCCTGCGCGCTGGCCCAGGGCATGCATCTTGCCGATGCCGTCAACGCGGGCAAGGCATACCTGACAGGCGCTCTGGCCGCCGGCCTAAACATGGGCAAAGGCTCCGGCCCTGTCAACCACATGTGGCAGTATTAAGATTCGCAGCCCAAGCCACCGCAAAGGCGCCCGCCCCCTTTGCGGTGGCTTGGGGTCGCGCTACTCTCCGAGCATCTCTTGGAGCTTGGCTGCCACGGCGTGACCCAGGCTCTCATGGCTTTCGGGCATCATATGCAGATAGTCGATATCGCCCGGCTCGGCAAAATCAGCGGCATTCAAAAAGTCGCAGCCAAACTGTTTAGCAGCATACGCATAGTACTCGGCAAAATGCTCCGAGGCCTCGACGGAGCGCTCGTCAAAGTCGGTCATGTACACATCGGCGATCTGCGGTTTAATCTTGATAGGCGCCATCAGCAGAATACGCGGGCAGGGCGCGGCTTCGGTCCAGGGAAACGCGCGGACGGTGCGAATCAGCGCCATGGCACCGTCAGCGATATCGGCAGCCCCCACGCTAAAGACCGTCTTGCAGTCGTTGGTGCCCAGCATAATCACGATCGCATCCAACGGCTTATGAGTCTCGAGCAGCATCGGCAACGCGCGGATGCCGTTGAGATTAGTGTCCAGATGGCACATGTCGTCACGCACCGTCGTGCGGCCGTTGAGGCCTTCCTCAATCACGTGCCAGCCCTCGCCCAGGTCGCGCTGGGCCACGCCGCACCAGCGCACATCGTGCGCATAGCGTACCGCGGTGCCGTCGCGCATGCCCGCCGGATCATAGCCGTAGGTATTGCTGTCGCCAAAGCACAGAACGTTTTTCATCGTAAGCCCTTCCTCTAGTAAAAAGTCGGCGGGAGCAGTCTCTCCCGCCGAATCGACCTATCTGTCAGCACATACCGATTACAGGTACTTGCGCCAATCGTCATCGTCTTCATCGTCCTCGGCGGCAGCCTGGGCCTGCTCGGCGGCGCGGGCAGCCGCAGCGCGAGCGGCAACCTGGGCATAGGACTCCTCGTTGCGCTCGGGGAAGTTTGCCAGCACGTGCTCGAACTTAGCGAAGTCCTCGTCCCAGCGCGTAGAGGGCACGGCAAAAAAGACCTGCTTGACCTTAAAGTCGCCCGATGCGAGCTCCTTGCGGAAGAGCTCGGCCACGGCCTCGGCGTCAAAGCCGTTGTTGTCGCAGCCCCAAGCGCCCAGCACGAGCTTCTCGCGACCCAGCTCGTCGCAGATGGCAAGCACAAAGCGGATGCGATCGCGCAGGGCGTCCAGCAGGGCATCGTCACCCACGCGATACTCCTGGCGAGCGCGCTTGGCGTTGGGTGCGGCGGCCACGATCACGTCGGCATACGCATGCACGTGGTTGCGGTCGAAGCGCACCGCAGGCACCACCAGCGCACGGTTGCGGTAAAGCTCGCAGTTGATGTTGCGGCGACGGTTCTCGCCGTACCATTTGCGCTGTTTATCGAGCACGTTGTACAGGTACGAATCGGCACAGAGCGTGGCCTCCTGACCCAGATAGCCCTGGATGTAGCCGCCGCCCGGGTTGGTGAACGAGGCAAAGGCGAGCACGGCCATGTCGCAGAATTGCGCGTAGCCTCGGCCGTTATCCAGAATGGTCTGCGTGGCAGAGGCGTCGAGCACGGTGACCTCGGGCAGGACCGGAGCGGGCTCCTCGGCGGCAGGCGCGGACTCGGTCTCCGTGGCCTCCTCTGCGGGTGCAGGCTCGGCCGTAACCTCGGTCTCGGCGGACGCAACCTCAGCGGTCTCGGCCTCGGCGGCCTCAGACTCCTCGGCAACCTGTTCCTCGACAGCGTCGGCCGCTTGGGCCTTGGCCTTCATCGCCGCGACAAAACCGGCAGGCATACCATCGAACTCGCACACGCCGGCAAGCGAACGCTCGATATCCTTGGCGCACGCTTCGGACACAGTTGACACGTGACGCTCGGCGGTCTTGGCACGGGCCTCGCGCTTGGGATTGGGCTGACCCGCTCGGTTGGACCTGCGGTTACGGTTCCTGTTGTCGACGTCTGCCATACGTGGTCACCTTTCTCGGTCTCTGCCGCTATCGGCTTTTCCCATCCATGATACCCCGCCGCGTACAAAAAAGACGGCCCCGAAGGACCGCCTTTCGCATCGATTTACACGCACGGCAAGCACCGCCGCAATTCGCCACTAGTCGCGACGGCCGAGGATGTTCAGGATGCGCAGGAACACGTTGATAATGTCCACGAACAGATTGGACGCCATGAGCACGGCGTTGGGCAGCGTGGACGGCACCGTCGTTGCCACATAGGTGTCGTAGCCGATGAAGCCGGCGAACACCACGATCACGATCAGATCGGTGATGGTCTGCGAGACTCCCATGAACATCAGCACGATCTCAACCAGAATAGTGGCGAGCAGAATACCAAAACCGATGCCATACACACGCTGGAAAAACTTGGGGAAGGTCACGCCCAAGGCGCCAAAGACAAAGGTGATGGCGGCCGTGGCGATAAAAGCGGTGTTGATGGTGGGCAGGTCATAGTTGGCAAGGCCAAACGACGCGGTCAGGCCAAAGGTACTCGCAAAGATTACGTAGCCCACAAGGGACAGGCCCACGGACTGCTTGCTGGCGGCGGCCGACATCATAACCATGCCGACGATGGTCAAAATAAACGAGCCAAAGACCAGCGGCAAGGCGGCGCCGCTCATCATCATGCGCGCAAACGACATGGTGCTCGTAAAGTAGGCGCCGGCGCCCATGGCGCAAAAGCCCAAGAAGATGAGGGCAGACATGGTAAGATTGTACGCGCGCGGCGACATCTCCTTGGCGCGGCTTGCGCCGCTCTCGACGGGGCCGTTCTGATAGCCCTGGATATCGTTCATACTTCGTCCTTTCACAAAGCGCCGTGAAAGACGGCGCAGCAGATGACAAGATTCCTGTCATTGTACCCGAATGCCGTACGTCCTTACCTACGGCGCTCGCCCTCGAGCGTGCGATCAAAGGCCCAGACCCACCAACGCATCACGTGTGCCTGCGAGCCGTCCGCCCGCTCGCGCGTCTGGTCCTCCAGATACAACTCGGTCGCGTGCCCGCCAAAACGCACCTTATAGGTCGCCGTACGGATGCCGTGGACCATCAGGCCAAACCCGGTGGTCGAGATAATTTCATCGATTGTAAAACAACGTCCGTCGACCCAGCAGACGGTGACCGGCACGACTTGTCCGCCCGCGAGGATGCGAGCCACGACGTCCACATACTGCTTGTGTACGCGCCGAGTTTTGCCATCTGTCTGTCGATATTCCATGCCTCCTATTATCGAACGCATGTTTGCATGTTGTAAAGCGAACAGACTGTGGTTTTGGAGTGTCGTAGTAATCGCACGTGTCCGCATGGCGTGTTAGCAAAAAGAACACCCGCGGTCAACAGGGCTAATATTCAATTTTAGTGCCAAAAAGTTCACTTCTCCCATCAGAACTCGGTAAAGAGACCCGCAGGAGGTGATACGATTTATCATGTTTTTGTAACGTGTCTGCAAACTTCGAGAAAGCCCATATATGGACGTAACGTTCTCAACCTTCCTCGGCCAAATTGTGTCGAACCCAGTCCTTGCCGTCACCGTGATCCTCGCGTTGGGCGCCATCTTCGTCAATGGATGGACCGACGCGCCCAACGCCATCGCGACCTGCGTCACTACGCGTTGCATGCCCGCCCGCGCCGCCATTCTCATGAGCGCCGCATTCAACTTCCTCGGCGTGCTCATCATGACGCACTTTAACGCGAGCGTCGCCAACACCATCTCACATATCGTCGACTTTGGCGGAAACAGCACCATGGCGCTCGCCTGCCTCTGCGCGGCGCTGTTCTCCATCGTCGTCTACGGCGCCACAGCGTCGCGTTTTGGCATCCCCACCTCGCAAAGCCACAGCCTTATCGCCGGCCTGACCGGTGCCGCCATCGCCCTCGGCGGTGCGAGCAGCGTCAACGTCCACGAGTGGATGAAGGTCATCTACGGCCTGGCGCTCTCCATCGGCCTGGGCTTTGTCATGGGCTGGGTCCTGTGCAAGCTCGTCTCGATTCTTTTCGCCGCCGCCAACAGGCGACGTGCCAATGTCTTCTTTAAATACGCTCAGATCGCGAGCGCCGCGGCCATGAGCTTTATGCACGGCGCGCAGGATGGACAGAAGTTCATCGGCGTGCTCTTTTTAGGCGTGGCCTTTGCCAGCGGCCAGACGAGCGTCGGCGATGCAGGCATCCCCATCTGGATTATGCTGCTGTGCTCGGCCACTATGGGTATCGGCACCAGCGTGGGCGGCGAGCGCATCATCAAGTCCGTCGGCCAGAGCATGGTCAAGCTCGAAAAGTACCAGGGCTTCTCCGCCGACCTGGCGGGCGCCGCAAACCTGCTGCTTGCCACCCTTACCGGCATCCCCGTGTCCTCCACCCACATCAAGACCTGCGCCATCATGGGCGTCGGTGCCGTCAAGCGCCTTTCGGCCATCAACTTTGGCGTCGTCAAGGACATGATGTTCACCTGGTTCTTCACCTTCCCTGCCTGCGGACTCATCAGCTTTGTCATGGCCAAGCTGTTCATGATGTTCATCTAGTCAAACCGAGCGTCCATCCGGACTGCAATGCTTCGCCCACCCGTCTTCGCCTCGAAAGGACCCACCCATGGCAAAGAAACCCGATTCGTTCTACTTTGACAACTACGTCGCTTGCGCCGACCTCGCCGTCCAGGCCGCAGAGCTGCTCACCAAGATTTTTGAGAACTTTGACCCCGCGCAGATCCACGACATGCTCGATAAGATGCATGCGATTGAGCATGCGGCAGACAAGAAGCACCATGAGCTCGAAGACGCCCTGCTCACCGCCTTTATCACCCCGCTTGAGCGCGAGGATCTGGACCTGATGAGCTGCTCGCTCGACACCGTACTCGACCGCATCGAGGGCGTCGTGCAGCGCGTCTACTTCACCAACATCCAGAGCATCCATCCCGACGCCATCGTCATCGCCCACAAGGTAACCGATGCCTGCCGCGCCATGAAGGACCTGATGGTCGAGCTGCCCAACTACCGCAAGTCCAAAACGCTGCGCGAACTGGTCATCCAGATCAACACCATCGAGTCCGAGGCCGACGAGCTCTACATCAACGCCATGCGCAACCTGCACGTTAACGGCAAGGACCCGCTCGAGGTCATCGCTTGGCGTGACGTGTACGCCTTCCTGGAGTACTGCGCCGACTGCTGCGAGAATGTGGCCGATGTCGTGGATTCGATTGTCATGAAGAACAGTTAATTGGGGGTACGTGTCCCACCGGTCGCGGGCCCGACCACTAATACCTTTTTCACTCCGGCTGCAAGCAGAGTCGTTCAAAAGGTATTAGTGGTCGGGCCCGCTCCCTTACGTACCGCCATTGAAACTTTGGCTGATACTTTGAAAGTGATGGGGCTTTTGTTGGCAGGGCCTTTGAGCCCGATGGGGAACTTTGGGACCGCCTTAAACGTTTGGGTGGATGGGGCTTTGGGTACCCTTTGGTTTACTTTGGATTGATTTGCTGACTTTGGAGGGTTTGGTTATGGGGTATTTGGATCTGGCTCGGTCTCGGTATTCTTGTCGCGAGTTTGAGAATCGTTCTGTGGAGCAGGCTGTGGTGGATGCCATTGTTGAGGCTGGGCGTATTGCTCCCTCTGCTTGTAATAACCATCCAACCCGTGTGATGGTGTTGGATACGCCTGAGCTTCTGGAGAAGGCTGCTGCTTGTCAGCCTCGGTTTGCTCGTGATGGGTCTATCTTTGGGGCTCCGCTTGTCTTCCTTATTTGCAGCGTTACCGATGACGCTTGGGTGCGCCCCTATGACCAGATGAATTCCAGCGAAATCGATACGTCCATCGTGTGTGATCAGATGATGATGGAGGCCACCGAGCAGGGCCTGGGAACGTGCTGGGTGTGCCATTTTAAGCCTGAGGTGGCACAAGAGCAGTTCAATCTGTCCAAGGGCGTCTATCCCTATCACATGCTCGTCTGTGGCTATCCCGCCGACCACATCGCCGATCCCGAGCATCGCGAGGCCCGCACCATTCCCCTCTCCGACTTCCTCCTCAAGTAGATTTTTGGGACATGCCTTAAAACCTACCCTTGACCGCTCACCCGTTCGCCGAGTTCTGCGCCACTATGTGCAGGGCTCGGTTTTTATGTTACGCACCCCGGCACAGTCATAAAAAAGGACCCGCAAGCTGCGGGTCCTTTCTAGGCACTAAATTGTAGGCCGAATGTTAGTCCAGGTCGTCGGCAGCGAAGTTGTCGATCGGGGCGAAGGGATCGGCCACGGGGACAACCGGATCAGCGACGGGCAGCGGCTCGGCGGGAACAGTCACCGCAGGAGAAGCGGCGGAACCGACCGGCGTGGAGGCCATGAGGTCGGCCGGGAAGGAGTTCTGGGCATCGTCCATGAAGTGCTGGATGAGCTTGAGATACTCGGCCTTGAACTCCTCACGGGAAGCCTTGAGACGATCGATCTCCTCGAGCTCGGCCTGCTTCTCGGTCAGAGCTTGGCGGATAACCTCGCGTGCCTTGGCGTCAGCCTCGTTGCGGATACGCTCAGCGTTCTCATTGGCATCGTTGACGATGGTCTCAGCGGTCTGCTGGGCAGCGATCAGGGCAGCGGAAATCTGGCGCTCCTGAGCGGAGAAGTCAGGGGTGGGAGCAGCCACGGGGGCGGCAGGAACGGCCTGGACGGGGGCATCCTGAGCCTGGGCAAGCTGAGCCTGCGCATCGGCAAGCTGCTGCTCGGTAGCAGTCAGACGACCTTTAAGGTCGACGATCTTAGCAAGCATAGCGTCAACCTCGGAGGACAGCGTCTCCAAGAAGACGTCGACCTCGGCAGGATCGTAGCCACGCTTGGCCTCAGAGAAAGTCTGAGCCTGGATGTCTGCAGGGGTAATAGCCATAACAAGTCTCCTTTTTCATCGCCTCGGCGCTACACGCCCGACGTAAGTTACTAAGTCAGTTCTACACGAGTATACCTATAAGAAGCTGCAGAACCAGCCTCTGCACCAACTGCAACGCAATAATCGCAACGACCGGCGAAAAATCGATACCGCCCATCGGCGGGATGAAACGACGGAACAGGTTAAGCCACGGACCGCACACGCTATCAAGCACCGCGGCAATATCCTGAAGCAAACCACCTTGCTTCATGGGAATCCACGTCATAAAGCAGTAGACGACAATGAGCGTAGAATAGAAGTTGAACAGCGTGTTGACCAGCTGGACGATAGTGTAGATGTTGATGGGAATCTCCTCGTCTTGTCTTT
This sequence comes from Collinsella sp. CLA-ER-H6, assembly GCF_040092305.1. Classification (NCBI taxonomy): domain Bacteria; kingdom Bacillati; phylum Actinomycetota; class Coriobacteriia; order Coriobacteriales; family Coriobacteriaceae; genus Collinsella; species Collinsella sp. CLA-ER-H6. The sequence goes on along the minus strand of NZ_JBBNLS010000006.1, from coordinate 32,835 downwards.
ACTTGAGGTAGCCGTCTGCACGAAGCTTCTTGAGATCGGAATCTTTGACCTCGCAACCGGCGGGCAGCACCATGAACACGCGGTCGCCCACCTCCTTGACCGTGGCACCCAGACCGCAGGCAAAGCCGTAAGAGAAGTCCAAGACGCGCTTGGCAACTTCGGTGCGTACGCCCACAAAAATCAGTGCGACAGGCTGCTTGGTGCGAACGCGGCGCACCACGGTCTCCACGTCGTCATAGCTCTCGGGGCGCAGGACATAGGCCGGCAGCTGCGGTGTGGCGTTGATGATATTGCTCGCATAGGCCGAGGCATCGCTCGGTGCAGGCGCAGGCGTAGCGGCGGCACGGGCGCGGGTGTTCTCGGCGTAGCTCGACGGCGTGTCATAGGCACCAGGACGATAACCGCTCGCAACACTGTCCTGCGAGCGCGAAGGCGGGTTATACGTCGTGGCATGGCGGGAGTCATCGCCGACCAGCTGCCCGGAGCGTGTATACACGGCAACCGACTCAGCTTCACCACGGCGCGTCTGACCAAGCAGGCCGTTGCTCGGCTCGTCTTGGGTGTAGAAGCCCTCGCCCGAAGCACCGCTGTAGCCGTTGCCCTGATAACTATCGTCATAGCCGTCATCGTAGCCGTAGTCGTCGTCCTGGCCATAACCCTGGTCGTAACCCTGCTGGCCGCCCAGGTGCATCTTATTTTTAATCTCGTCAAGGAAGCCCATGGTTGTGTCCTCTCGCGGTTTAGTGCAGGCGCCCCGATAATCAGTGCGCACTTCAGAGCCTTATTTTACTGCAAACTCCGGGCTAAATACTACCCTGCCCAGGCGAACGAGCGTAGAGCCCTCCTCAAGGGCAGGCTCAAAGTCCTCGCTCATGCCGCAGGAAAGCTCAGGCAGGTTCAAATCGGGATGCGCCGCCTCCAGCTCATCCCTCAGCTCACGAAGCCCCGCAAAGGTGCGGCGTGCCACATCCTTATTCCCCCGGGGCGCCATAGTCATAAGCCCCTGCACGCAAATTCCCTCAAGTTCCGCAAGCTCACCCGCGGCGGCGCGAATCTCATCGGGCGAAAAGCCTCCCTTCGACTCCTCACCACTCACATTGACCTCAATGAGCACACGCTGGGGGCCGGCGAGCTCGCCTGCCTCAATCTTGCGGACAGCACGGCTCGAGATTGCCTGCGCCAGATGCAGCGAACCCACCGAGTGAATCAGCTCGGCTGGGCCCAGCACCGCATTGATCTTATTGGTCTGCAGGTTGCCGATCATATCGAAGCGCACCTCGGGCAGCTCCGGATGCTCCGCCAGACCCGTGAGCTTGCGAACCAGCTCCTGCGGGCGATTCTCGGCAAAATGGCGATACCCCGCCTGGATGGCGGCAACGGTCTCATCGACACCAACGGTCTTGGACACGGCAATGAGGCTCGCGGCGTCGTGGGGACGGCCCGCGCGATCGAGCGCCGCATAAAAACGTTCCAGAATCTGCTCGCGGCGAGCGCGCATCAAGTCCAAATAGTTATCCATTGCCAATCGCCTCCGCTGACAGCCAAACAAGTAGTCCCATGCTAACGCAAGAGCGCGGCCCCGCATGTGCAAGGCCGCGCTCACTTAGGTATTTACAATCTTTCGACGAACGGGGTTACTTACTCCTCGTCGTCCTCGCCATCGTCCTCATCCTCAAGATGATCGAGCAGGTAGCGAAGACCCTCGCTGACCTCGTTAACGGGCACCTTGGCAACGTAGCGTGCGTCGACGGCGGGCCTCATGATAACACCCTCGCCCGAAGGCACGCGCATGCTCTCGAGCTCATCCTCGTCTGTACGGGCGATATCACCGGCATTCATGCGCTGACCAGTCAACAGGAAGGTCAGACGGCAAGCGGCATCGATGGAAATCGAAGCGATGCGATCGAGGTAGCGCGAAACCATGATGGCGCGGCGCAGATCGTCATAGTTGCTGTCGTCGTCCATAAAGTCGCCCGTATCCATACGGTTAAAGGTGCGGAAAAACTTCTCGTAGGCGGCGTGCACTGGCTCGTCCTCGACGGCCAAGTTGCAGATGATGGACATATCATTGGTGACGAGCGCGGAAAGCGAAGAGCCCAGCACCTGGTAGACGGCCTCAGCCTCGGCCTCGACCGTGCCGGCAAGCTCCTTGGGCAGCGAGATATCGGCCTTGACCATGTGACGCGTAGCGCGGCAGATCTGGCGAACCTTATCGGTCATGCGCTGCAGGTTAAAGTCGACGTAGATAATCGTCTGCAGCAAGCGGAAGTCGGAGGCGACCGGCGACTGCGTGGCAATCAGGTTGTAGCAGACGGCCTCTAGGTTGGCGCAGCGCGCGTCAATCGAAAGCGTGCGCTTCTTGGTCTTGGTGGCGAGCTTGCGGTCGTCGGTCACATAGGCCTTCACGGCATCGTGGAGGGCCAGATCGACGGCCTCGTAGATGCTCAGCATCTCGTGGCGGGCCTCGATGAGCTGACGGGAAAACAGTTTGCGCATGGTTCACTCCAATCAGTTGGGTGCGGTCATGCCGCCCGCACAGTGAATACGCACCGGACCAGGTCCGATCGGCTTGGGACTAGTCGCACCGATCAGCCAAAGCGGCCGGTGATATAGTCTTCCGTCCGCGAGTCCACCGGGCTGGTGAAGATCGCGTCGGTTTGACCATACTCGATGAGTGTGGCGGGCTCGCCGGCAACTTCCTGCAAGAAGAATGCGGTGTAGTCGCTGATACGAGCTGCTTGCTGCATTGAATGCGTGACGATGATGATCGTCATCTCGGGCGCCAGCTCGGCCATCAAATCCTCGACCTTAGAGACGGACGTGGGGTCGATGGCGGAGCAGGGCTCGTCCATCAGAAGGACATCGGGTTGCACCGCAAGCACGCGCGCGATGCACAGACGCTGCTGCTGACCGCCCGAGAGCGCCAAACCATCCTTGTTGAGCTGATTGGATACCTCTTTCCAGAGGTTGGCGCGCTTGAGCGATTCTTCCACGATGTCATCGAGGTCGCTTTTGCTAGTCACGCCCTGCAGACGAGGGCCAAAGGCGACATTCTCGTAGATGGATTTGGGAAACGGGTTGGGCTGCTGAAAGATCATGCCCACGCGACGACGGAGATCGACCGGGTCGACACCCTCGGCATAGATATCGTTGCCGTCGAGCGTCATGGTGCCCTCGATGCGCGTGCCCTCGATCAGGTCGTTCATGCGGTTGATGCAGCGCAAAAACGTCGATTTGCCGCAGCCCGAAGGGCCAATAAACGAGGTGATGGCGTTTTTGGCGATGTTGAGGTCGAGCCCCGTCAGCGCATGAAAGTCACCGTACCAAAAGTTGAAATCCTTGGCCGTAATGGCCGCTTGCTCCAGCGTGGGAGCGGACTGATAAACGGACATGGGACTCCTTAACTAGCGACGCTTGCGCGACAGGAAGCGCGCAAACAGGTTGAAGGCCAGAATGATCACCATCAGCAAGAGCGCGGTGCCGTAGGCTGCGTTCATGTTGATGCCGTCGTTGGCAAGCAGGTACAGGTGAACCGTCATGGGGCGGCCGGAATCGAGCGGCGAAATAGGTAGATTGATGGCCTGCCCCATGGTGTAGAGCACCACCGCGGTCTCGCCAATGGCACGGCCGATGGCGAGGACGATGCCGGTGGCGATGCGGCCAAAGGCAGAAGGAAGCACGATCTTGGAGACAACCTGCCACTTGGTGGCGCCCAGACCGTACGCGCCCCAACGGATATAGCGCGGAACGGCGCGAATGGCCTCTTCGGTGGTGCGCATGACGATGGGAAGCATCAAGAGCGCGAGTGCCAGGGCGGCAGAGACCATCGAAAGGCCCAAGCCCATGGCCTCGACAAACAAGGCGTAGCCAAACAGACCCATAACGATGGAGGGCACCGAGGCCAAAGCGTCAGCAGCGTAGCGAATGAGCTCGACGACCTTGCCCTGCTTGGCGTACTCGGCCAGATAGACGGCTGCCAGCACAGCGATCGGCGTGCAGATAAGCATGGCGAGCGCCGTCACGTAGACGGTCGAGACGATCGTGGGCCAAATACCGCCCTCGGCGTTGACGCCCTGGGGCCAACCGAAGATAAAGTCGAGCGAGATGTGTGGCAGGCCGTTGATGACCACGTAGGCGATGATAGCGACCAGCACCAGCGTGGTGATGTAGGCAGCGGCACGGAACACGCCAAGCATGATCTTGTTGGACAGGTCCTTGTTGATGCGGCCCTTCTTGCCGTGGGAAAGGGCACGCTTGATGCGCTCGCGCGACGAGGTCGTATCGACCGTCGTGTCAACGGAATCGGACATAGCCTACCCCCTCTTCTTCTTGGAAATCAGACGGACGATGCCCACCAGCGTGGCGGAGATGATAAACAGGACCACACCCATGCCGAACAGCGCCGAGCGGTGCAGACCCGAGGAATAGCTCATGTCGAGCGCAATCTGGCTCGTGAGCGTCGAGATGGGGCTCGCAATGCTGTCGGGAATAACCGGGGCGTTACCTACGACCATGAGCACGGCCATGGTCTCGCCGATGGCACGGCCCATACCCAGCACGATGGCATCAACGATACCCAGCTTCGCGGCAGGTAGCACGACCTTATAGATGGTCTGCCACTTGGTGGCGCCCATGGCATACGATGCCTCGCGAATGCCCATGGGAATGGAATTGAGAGCATCGATGGTGAGCGTGGTGATGGTAGGGACGATCATGATGGCGAGCACAAACCACGCCGTCAGCGCACCAAAACCAAGGCCGCCGGTCAGTTGTGCGATAAACGGGCGGATGATGATCATGCCAAAGAAGCCGTAGATGATGGAGGGTATGCCCGCCAGCAGGTCAACGGCGGGGCTGATGAGCTTGCGCACGCGCTTGCTGGCAATCTCGACCAGGTAAACGGCCGTACCCACGCCCAGCGGCACGCCCATGGCGAGCGCACCGACGGTCACCAGACCCGAGCCGGCAAGCAGCGACAAGATGCCGTAGTGGCCCTCGGAAGGCGCCCACGTAAAGCTAAAGAAGTCCGCCAGACCGATGTCAGTAAAGACGGGCAGCGCCGAGTACGTGGTAAAGACAAAAATCAGGATGACGGTAACGACCGCCAAGAACGCGCAGGCAAAGAAGATCCACTGCAGCGCCTTCTCCTTGATATAGGTACTGTGCGATACGAGCGCCAGCTCGCGCTTCTTGGGCGTCTGAACATTCTGCTCAGTCTGGGAGTTTTCCTGTGCTTCCATGCTACTCACTCCCCTTCTCGTCGTTGGTGACGGGAATAAAGCCCGCCTCGCGAATCTGCTTGTCCATCTTTTCGGACGTCACATAGTCGATGTAATCCTGCGCCTGCTGCGAAGGCGCACCCTTCACAAAGAAGTAAAGGTCGCGTGAGATGGGATAGCCGCCGCTCGCGACCGTCTTCTCGGACGCCTCAACATGATTGACCGAGACGGCCTTGACCGAGGTCTTGGCGTTGAGGCTATCGACGAAGCCCAGCGAAATGTAGCCAATGCCACCGCGCGAACGAGATACCACGTCGCGCACCTGGCCCGTGCCCGAAAGAACGGCCGAGCGGCGATCGAACGGGGTGCCGTCCATCACGATGGTGCGGAAGGCCTCACGCGTGCCGGACGCCTCATCTCGATTGATGACCTGGATCCTCAGGTCCTCGCCACCGACTTCTTTCCAGTTGGTGATCTTGCCGGCGTAAATATCGCGGAGCTGCTCGGTCGAGAGGTTATCGACGGGGTTGTCGTCGTTCACGATGACCGCAATACCGTCGTGGGCAATGACGATGGGAGTCAGGCCCAGATCCTGTTCGTCGGCATTGAGTCCACGGGAGGAGCTGGCGATATCGGCCGTGCCGGCGCTGACGGCCTCGATGCCAGCGGAAGAACCCAAACCGGAAACGAGCACGTCGATGCCGGTCTCCTCCTTAAAGCCCTCGGCCGCAATCTCAGCGATAGGAAGGCAGGTCGTGGAGCCAGCGACGGTAATGGAAGAGGTAGAAGATCCCGAAGAACAGGCGCACAGCGTAAGCGTAAGCACAGCGGCGCTCAGGACCGATACGATCTTTCTCATAGCATCACGCCGATCGCAGCATGGCGCCCACAGGTGCCATCCTCGTTACGGTAGGAATAAAAGCGGTCGTTCTGACGCACGGTCGAAAGCTGGGTATCCACGATATTATCCGCGTCGACACCGGCATCTACCAGCGCCTCGCGAATGGCAGCGGAAAGATCGAGCATGCGAGAGGTACTCGCATCGATGCACGAGAACTCGGCGGCAAAGCGATCCATGAGTTCCTGGGATACCTCATATTCGTCACCCAAGATATGGGGGCCGATATAGGCGGAAACGTCGCTCGCATCGCAGCCGGCAGCATCGCAAAGCGCCTGGCACGCCTTGGCGGAAATACGTGCAATCGTGCCCTTCCAACCGGAGTGCACCACGGCAAATCCGCCAGGGGCCACCAGCACCACGGGAACGCAGTCGGCAAAGCAGAGCAGCACGGGCACGTTATGCGCCGTACAGACGATGGCATCGCAGCCCTCGGCAATCTGCTCGCGGACGTCCTCAAGGTCATCGGCGCCGTTCGAGGTCACCGCAACGATATGATCACCATGGACCTGATTGGGAACGAGCAGGTTGTGCTCGCACTCGGCGGCACCCATAGCCTCGAGCGCACGACGACGATTTTCTTGAACAGCAAAGGGGTCATCGCCAACATGCGAGCCCAAGTTGAGTGAGGAGTACGTATCTTCGGAAACGCCACCGGCGCGCTCGGTGAAGGCAAAGCGAACATCGGATGTCGCGCCCTCCACCAACGTAACTCCATCATGGTCGACACGCGAAACGTTGTCCGCACGTGCTGCCATACTAAAGCCTCCTAATAACACAAGTACCGCGGCATCGCCGCTACAGCCCGCGTTTATACGGCTGTCATACTTCTCTTAAAGGATACCTGCTGCGCTGGAGGCAATCGTAAAGGGAACGTAAAGAGATTGGAGGTTCTAGTTTACAAAGTCGAAATAAAAAGGGCGCGTCCATACGGACACGCCCCTGTGCACAACAATGCAAAGAACGACTTAGAAGCTACCGCGCTTCAGGAAGTCGGGAAGCTCGAACTGATCGTTGCCGAAGTTAGGAAGCTCGGTGCCACCGACGTTGCGGGTCGGAGCGGCCTGAGCCGGGCTCGTGGCAGGAGCGGTGCGCTGCGGCTCAGCGGAGGCAGCGGCCTTGCTCTGAGACTGCTGAGCAGCAAAGAGCTCGTCCTGACGGTTGACGTTGGAGTCGGAGAAGCCCGTAGCGATGACGGTGATACGCACCTGATCGCCCAGGGACTCGTCGACAACGGTACCGAAGATGATGTTGGCCTCGGGGTCGACGGCGTTGGCGACAACGTCGGCGGCGTCGCTGATCTCCTGGATGCCCAGGTCCTTGGAACCGGCGATGGAGAGCAGCACGCGCGTGGCGCCATCGATGGAGCTCTCGAGCAGCGGGCTGGAGATGGCCTGCTGGGCAGCGTCGACGGCACGGGTATCCCCAGAAGAGGTACCGATACCCATCATGGCGGTACCGGCCTGCTTCATGATGGTCTTAACATCGGCGAAGTCCAAGTTGATGATACCGGGGACGGTGATGAGGTCGGTGATGCCCTGGGTGCCCTGTGAAAGGACGCCATCGGCAATCGCGAAGGCCTCGAGCATGGTGGTCTTCTTCTCGGCGATGTCGAGCAGCTTATCGTTAGGGATGACGATCATGGTGTCGACGCAATCGGAGAGGGTCTTAATGCCCTCCTCGGCGCTCTTCTTGCGCTTGCGGCCCTCGAAGGTGAAGGGCTTGGTCACGACGGCGACGGTCAGCGCACCGACCTCGTTCATCGCGATATCGGCAACGATGGGAGCAGCGCCGGTACCGGTGCCACCGCCCTCGCCGCAGGTGATGAACACCATGTCAGCGCCAGCGAGCGCCTCGGCAATGTCGTCGCGGGACTCATCGGCAGCCTTGCGGCCAACCTCGGGGTTGGCGCCGGCGCCCAGGCCGCGGGTAAGGTCGGTGCCGATGTGCACCTTGATATCGGCATCAGAGATCGCGAGTGCCTGAGCATCGGTGTTGATGGCAACAAACTCGACGCCGCGGATGCCCTCTTCGATCATTCGATTGACCGCGTTGGTACCGCCGCCGCCGACGCCGACCACCTTAATGACGGCAAGGTAGTTGTTGATCTCTGTCTCGTGCATGTCGGTCCTCCGAACAAAGGTTATAGCCATAGCATGGGTCGACCCCGCGCACATTAACCTTCAGGTTGAAAGTAAATGCAAAGGTAAACCGTATTATGGTTGCACATTATGAACGTATCAGTCAAATAATTGACCGTGAAAACCAAACAAACCAGATAAACGGCGTGGTATGACCCCTCAACAAAGCATCAACCAGCGCTACGAGGTCGGAGCGTTCCTAAATGTATAGTTACCCGGAGAGCGCACATTGATATACGTTACGCCCTCTACCTGCGAAAGCAGCTTGGTGACTACGCGCTCCTTCTTGACGATATCGTTCGAATCACCCAGCGACACCTCAATGCCGTTATTGAGGTTTGCCGAGATGGCTTCGACCGAAGGCGTGGAAATATCCTTGACTTGTCCCAAGAACTCGCTCGAAAAACCACGCACATAATCCAAGCCAGCCTTAACGGCCTTGGAGCTCACCGCCTGGCCGGAAACCGGAGCGACATCCGCCGAGACATCAGTCAACAACACCGCGCCATAGTGCTTAGCGAGCGCCAGCGCGGCATCAATGCCGGTCAGGGTATTTGAGCCCTGCCCCGTCGTGATGACGTTGCCCTGGTCATCCACTTCGACCGACGTCGACAGCGGGGCGATCCAGGTGTCATCATCCCCGATGGCCCAGGCAAGGTCATCGGAGCTGATATAGGCAATTGCGATGACCTTGCGCTCCATAGGCGTAATGATGAGCGTATGCGGGAACTGACGCTGGACATCCACGCCCGAGACCCACGGGTTCTGCTTGAGGTCCTCGGTAATCTGGTCGGGATCGACGTTAAAAAGCGACGTTCCCTCGGGCAAATCGATCAGCTGGATAGCATCGTGCTTCGTCACATGCTCGCTGCCTTGAATCTGAATATCAGTGGCGGTAAACAATCCAGAGTTAATCACCACGATGGCAACGACGACGAGCACGGCCAAGACGGCCAAAACGCCGCCCACGATTTTGCCTTTGCCTGTAACGACAGAAGCGGCGTCTGATGTTTTATTTGCCATCGCCCTAAGTGAAGACAACGGGTTGACGCCTTTTTTACCCGAAGGCTTCTTGGCGGTAGCCGGCACCGATGTCAGCGAGCGCGGTTTCGATGCGCCCAGTGTGCGACCCGGACGCGCCGCTTTAGCTCCCGTCGAGGGCTTAGGAGTTGCCATAGGACGGGCAGGCTTGGCGCCCATAACAGGCTTTGACGTCACCGAGGGACGCGAGGACTTTTTTGCGGCCGGACGATTGCCGAGCTGCGAGCCGACAACCGGACGACTGGTCTGTCGAGCATGCCCGACAGACTTAGAGTGCGCGATGGTATTGCGTTGAGGTTTGGCAGGCGCGCCGGAACGCCCTCCGGCGCGGCGGAAGGTGGGTTTCGATGCTCTAGAAGCCGAGGAATTTAACTTCCGGTCTGAGCTCGATGCCATACGCCTCCCTCACCTTTCCGTGCACATGTCTGATAACCGCGGCAACGTCATCGGCCGAGGCAGTTCCGTTATTAACGATAAAATTAGCGTGAACGGGCGAAACTTCCGCACCGCCAATCGAAAAACCCTTTAATCCACAATCCTCGATAAGCTTGCCCACACTCGCATCGGGCGGGTTGCGAAAGACCGACCCGCAGGATGCGCGACCCATGGGCTGCGTACGCTTGCGCCTCGTCAGGTACCGCTCCATGCGCTCGCGAATGTCGACCTTGGGCGCCGGTTTAAGCTTAAGCACGCACTCGAGGATGATCTCATTGCGGGGAAGGCTACATTCTCGGTAGCCCCAAGTGATCTCGGACCCCGCATAATGCTTGATACCGGATGCCGGGTCAAACGTTACGACATCCTCAACCAGCGAGCCAATCCACTCGGTCCGTGTGCCTGCATTCATAGATATCGCACCGCCAACCGAACCAGGGATGCCAACGGCAAACTCAAGGCCCGAGAGGCTACGCGACAGGGCATCGTTGACCAGGCGCGCAAACATCACGCCCGCACCGACCGTCAGCGTACAACCGTCATCGGCAACAACCGTGCGCTGAAACTCACGTCCGAGCGAAATGACGGCACCGCGATAACCGCCATCGGCAACCAGCAGATTGGAGCCCTTGCCGATGATGACCCACGGCACCTGCTCGCGATCGAGCACCGCCACGGCGCGGCGGAGGGCATGATAGCTATGGCACGTCACAAAGAGGTCGGCCTTGCCGCCGATACGATAGCTCGTATGACGCGCAAGGCGCTCGTCCTCGATCACATCCGTGTCGATCATACCCGAGAGCGCCATGACGGCGTTAAACAGACCCATTAGACTTAAGCGTCTTTCTTGGCAGTCAGATACTCGATAAACTCGGGACCGACGGTCGTAACGTCACCAGCACCCATAGTGAGCAGCAGGTCGCCCGCGCCCACCATCTGCTCGAGCTCCTGATTGAGCTCAAGACGGCTGGAGCAGTACACGACCTCCTTGCCAGGATGCTTGGCGCGCACGGTATCGGCGAGCATCTTAGAGGTAACACCCGGAATGGGCATCTCGCCAGCCGAGAACACATCAATCAGCAGCAGTTTATCGGCATTGGCAAATGCATCGGCAAAGTCGTCGCACAGGGCCTGCAGACGCGAATAACGGTGCGGCTGGAACACGACGTCGACATGCTTGTAGCCCAGCGACGAAGCGGCAGCAAGCGTCGCCTTGATCTCGGTGGGGTGATGGCCGTAATCATCGACCACGGTGATGCCATCGATATCGCCCACGTGGGTAAAGCGACGGCGGACGCCCTCAAAGCTCGAGAGCGCCTTGGCGGCGGCGTCGATGTCAAGGCCCAGGACATGGGCGACGGTGAGCACCGCCGTGGCGTTGAGCATGTTGTGGCGACCGGGATTGCTCTTGATCTCCACAGCGTGCTCAGTGCCGTCCTCAAAGCGAACGATAAAGTCGCTCTGGATGCCCTTGACATCCGGGTGCATGCAGACGATGTCGTTGCTCTCGGCAAAGCCGTAGGAAAGCACGTGACGGCCCGTCGACTTGGCGAGCTCGACCAGATGCGGGTCCTCACCGCAGACGATGACGGTGCCGTCCTCGCCCACCAGGCTCATGAATTTGGCGAAAGTTGCCTCGATCTCCTCGATACCCGAGTAGTGATCGAGGTGGTCGGCCTCGACGTTGGTCACAATGACCACGTTGGGGTTCAGGAACAGGAAGGAGCTGTCGGACTCGTCGGCCTCGGCGACAAAGTAGTCGCCCGAGCCGTTCTTGCCGTTCGTGTCATAGCCCTCGACGATGCCACCGATCAGGAAGCTCGGATCCAGACCCATGCGGTCGAGCATGGTGGCGCACATCGAAGACGTGGTGGTCTTGCCATGCGTGCCGGCAACAGCAACGGTGGTGTAGCCGTGGCCCAAAGCAGAGAGCATCTTGGCACGGGGCCACACGGGAATACCAAGCTCGCGAGCGCGCACGAGTTCAGGGTTGGACTCCGGAATAGCGGTGGAGACAACAACCACGTCGGGCTTGACCTCGTCGATCGTGGCGGCCTCATGGCCCACATGCACCTTCACACCAGCGCGGGTAAGCTGGCGGATATAACGTGACGTCTTAAGGTCGGAGCCGGTAACGGCATAACCGCGCTCGTGCAGAACGAGGGCGATGCCGCTCATGCCGGCGCCGCCGATACCGATAAAGTGGGCGCTCTTAAACTCGGGCGCGGAGGTTGCAGTCTGGGAATCAGCCATGTGCTCGTGTACTCCTTGCGTAAACACTGCCTGTAACCCGTTAACTGTACCGCACCTACCGCATCAGCGCGAGGGCGACCGACGATATCCCGTCTAACTAACGCAAACCCTCTACCGCATCCGCCAGAAGAGCGGCGGCCCTATCCTGAGCCAGACCACGCGCCGCCTGACGCATGGCGTCGCGCGCCGCCGCGTCATCGACCAGGTGCAGCAGTTCATCGGCAAAGGCAGAACCGTCGATATCGGCATCGGCGCAGAGCACGCCGGCCCCGGCGTCGACCAGATAACGGGCATTGGTGGTTTGGTGGTCGGCCGTCGCATGCGGATACGGCACGAGCACCGAAGGTACGGCGAGCGCAGCGATCTCGGCCACGCTCGATGCGCCCGAACGCGAGAGCACCAAATCGGCAGCAGCCAGCATATCGCCCATGTTGTCGATGTAAGACTGGACGCGGTAACGCTTCGCCTCCTCGGGCGTCAGCGCCAAAGCGCGCTCGGTCTCCTCAAAGCCGTCGGCACCCGTCGAATGCAACACATAGAGGTTCTTGCGCGAAAGCAGCTCGTTTTTGAGCGAAACCACGCGCTCGTTGAGGTGCTGGGCGCCAAGTGAACCGCCAAAGACGAGCAGCAGCGTAGCGTCCTCGGGAACGCCAAGTGCCTTGCGGCCGCGAGCGCGATCGCCCTCGATCACCGAGCGACGTACGGGGTTGCCGGTCATGAGCACGTGGTCAGGGTCACCTTCGCGCTCAAAGACCGAACGCGCTGCCGGCACCGAGATGCACACGCGGGCGGCGTGGGAGTTCATCATCTTGTTGGCCAGGCCCGGAACAGAGTTCTGCTCATGCAGCAGATACGGAACGCCCGCGCCCTTGCACCACCCCAGCAGCGGAACCTCGACATAGGCACCAAAACCAATGGCGGCATCGGGCTTGCCGACCTTTGAGAAATGACTGGCGAGCGCACGCTTGGCTTTGTTGACACGCCACAGCGAGGTCAGCGCCGTCCAAGGACGGGAGCGGTCGAAGCCCGTGACCGTAATGGGCACAAAATCAAACCCAGCCTCGGGGACCAGACGACCCTCGAGCTTGCGCGACTGGCCCACGAACACAACGTGGTGGCCACGGTCACGCAGCTCTTCGGCCAAGGCGAGCGCGGGGTTGATGTGCCCTGCCGTGCCGCCGGCTGCAATAGCAACGGTCATTTTATCGGTCATGGTAGTCCCTTCGTACACGCGGTCCCTGGCCGTCGGTACGCAGACGCGCCGACGGGTCTGAGTTCAAATCGATTCGATTATATCCGCCGCCCGCATTGCGAGGAGTGGGGCGCTGAGGACGACCTTGCGGCGCCGTTCGCTGACGCGGGCGGGCTGCGGGGTCGGTCGCAGAGCCATCCAGGACGGTAAAACCGTTACGCGAAGATCGCTCGCCGCGCACGTGGGGCACGCCGGCGGTACTCTCATCCATAACGGCAAAGCTCTCACGGCGGCGGTCATACTCATCGCGGCGGGCGCTCTCGTACGAAACGCGCAGGATCAACCCGGCAAGCATGAGCGACACAATAATCGACGAACCGCCGTAGCTAATAAACGGCAACGGTTTGCCCGTCATGGGAAACACGTTGAGGATGCCCAGCGCGTTAATCAAAAACTGCACTGCGAGAATGACCGCGGAGCCAGACGCCATGAGCGCGCCCCGACGATCGGTCGCCTGCTCGGCAATGCGAAACGCCGAGTAGATCAGCATCGCAAACACCAAGAAGAACAGCACGGTTCCGACAAAACCGACTTCCTCGCCAATGATGGCCAAGATGTAGTCGTTGTGTGCCTCGGGCAGATACGAGTACTTCATGGTTGAGTTGCCGATGCCACGGCCGAACAGACCGCCCGAGGCAAAGGCCATGATGGCAAGCGTGGCCTGATAGCCGTCACCATACTCGTCGGCCCAAGGGTTCAAGGCAACCTGAATACGCACCATACGGTATGGCTCTGCGACAAGCGCAATCACGATCACGAGAATGCCGAAGATTAGCACGCCGATGATAAATCTGGGGTCGAGACCCGCAAACAACGCCATGCACATGAGGGTCAACAGGATGATCAGGACAGTACCGAAATCGGGCTGGATAAAGATCAGAAAGAGCGAAATGCCCAGGTAGATGCCCATCTTGCGAAGGAATTCGTTGATGTTGCCACCGGGCGAAAAGAAGCGATCAAGCATGATGGCCGAATACGCAATGGCAAATGGCTTTAAAAACTCGGAAGGCTGGAACTGAATACCGGCGATGTTGAGCCAGCGCGTGGCGCCGCGGCTGCCGCTGCCCACCAAGAACACCAGAAGCAGTAGCCCTATCATGCCGATAAGGAAGATCCTGAGCACATCCTCCCCAAACCAGCTGTCCGGCAAAACGCGCACGATGGCAATCAGCGCCAGAACACCGACCACGGCAAACGCGGCCTGTCGACCCAGAAAAAACGTCGCCGAGCCATTCTCGTGCAGCGCCTCGACCGAAGACGCCGAGTACACCATCAGCAGGCCAAAGCATACCAAGGTAAACAAGCAGGCCATGAATATCAAACGGGGACGCATGATACGGGCGGGAACGCCGGCAATATAGCGTTCGCTAAACGACTGCCCGCCGCGGCCGGAACGCGGTGTGGTGCGACGTGAGGAAGCACGGTCCGAGTCGGGCCTCCTCATACCTTGTCGGGGGCTCTCCTCTCTCACCGCAACCCCTATTCCATTTGTGATTTCGCTGTAGCGGCAAGCTGAGCCACGTAGTCCTTAAACACGCGGCCGCGCTCCTCATAGCCCGAGAACTCATCGAACGAAGAGCAGGCAGGAGAAAGTAAGATCACGTCACCACGGCTCGAAAGCGAACGGGCAACGTCCACGGCGTCGCGCAGGTCATCCGCCTGGGCGATATCCACATCGCCATCGACATCAGCCTCGTCCATAGCGGCGGTGAAGCGCTCGCGCGCATCGCCAAAGCAGACGACCGAGCGCACGTTGTCCATAACGACGCGCGCGAAGTCCGTGAGCGGCGTGCCCTTATCGTGGCCGCCGAGCAGCAAGATCACGTCGTCATCGGAAAATGCCGTCAGTGCCTTCTCGACCGCATCGGTGTTAGTCGCCTTGGAATCGTTGACGTAGCGCACGCCGTCAATCTCGCCACACGGCTCCACGCGGTGCTCGAGCGGCTGGAACGAGGCCAGACCGCGGCAGACACCGTCGACATCGGCACCGACTGCCAAGGCAGCCGTGGCAGCGCACAGGGCATTGATAACATTGTGATGGCCCGAGATCTTGAGCTCGGATGTAGCGATGAGCGGGGTCTCGACACCCTTCAGACGCACGATCATCTTGCCATCGCGCACAAAGGCGGCATCCTCGCCCTCAGGCTCGTCAAAGGCAACCTTGCAGATGCGACGACCCGGCGTGTAGATGTACTCATCGAACTCGTGAATGCCGGCGTCTTCGACGTCGACAACCACCAGATCGTCATCGACCATATTGTCAAACAGTTTGATCTTGGCAAGCGCATAGTTCTTATGGCTCTTATGCCAGCCCAAGTGGTCGGGAGTGATGTTGAGCAGCACCGCCACGCGGGGGTGGAGCTCGGTTGTCGTAGCAATCTGATAGCTCGAGAGCTCAGCCACAAACCACTCGTTGTGGGCTCGGCCGTCAATCTCGTTGACCGGCGGCTCGCCGATGTTGCCGACAGCAACGCTGGCCTCGCCGGCAGCCTTAAGCAGATAATCAGTCAGCGACGTGGTGGTCGTCTTGCCGTTGGTGCCCGTGATGGCAATCCAGTTATCGGGCGACAGGCGATAGGCAAACTCGGGCTCACCCATAATCTGGGCGGCATGCTCGCGCCCAGCCTTAAAGAAGCCCGAGAACTCCGAGATGCCCGGGCACGTCACGCATACGTCATAGGCGCCCTCGACCTGTTCGGTCCCATAGACAAACGACGCACCAGCAGCCTCGAGCGCACGCGTGGCGTCATTGGGCTCAGAGGTGCCACCGCCATACACGGTAACGGCACTTACGCGCTCGGGATGTGCCAGCGCCCAGCGGGCGACATCGAGACCGGATTTGCCCTGACCCAAAACGAGCAGGCTAAAGACATCAGCAAGAGACATGAAAGACCACTATCCCAACTGGAAGAACAGAGCAAGGCCAACGGCACCAAAGGCAGCAGCGATAATCCAAAAACGGATGACGACCTTGGTCTCGGCCCAGCCCTTCTTTTCGAAATGATGATGGATGGGCGCCATAAGGAAGACGCGCTTGTGCGTAAAGTGGAAGTAGACAACCTGAATCATGACCGACAGGGTCTCAACGATAAACAGGCCGCCGATGATAAGGGAGACGACCTCGGTGTTGGTCATGATGGACGTGCAGGCAAACGCGGCGCCCAGGGCAAGCGAGCCGGTATCGCCCATAAAGATGCTCGCCGGATAGCAGTTGAACCACAGAAAGCCCAAGCAGGCACCGGCACACGCGGTGCAGAAGATGGACAGGTTCACGTCTCCGTGCAAAAACGCCATGGCAGCCATGGCGAGCATGGCAATCATGGAGGTGCCGCCGGCAAGACCGTCAAGGCCATCGGTCAGGTTCACGGCATTAGAAAGACCGGCGATCATCAGCCAGCAAAAGACAATGTAGAGCCACGGGAACGAAAGGCCGCAGATGGTGGTCGAAAGCACGCCAAGGTCAATCGTCAGGCCGCCGGGAAAACGAATCTCGGGGGCGACGCCGCACCAGTTGACGGCAAGTACCGTAAAGGTGACACAGATAATGGTTAGGCCGATCATCTTGGCATGAGGCGTCAGACCGAGCGAGCGCCCATGCGTAACGGAGGTCAGGTCGTCGATCAGGCCCAGCACGCCGGTCGCCAGCGTGGCGAGCAGCACGAGCACGAGCTCGGTGGTGAGCTTGCCCATCAGCAGGCAGGTCAGCGAAATCGCGACGAGAATGACAACGCCACCCATGGTGGGCGTTCCCTGCTTAACCAAATGACGCTTGGGGCCGTCGGCACGAACCTGCTGGCCGATACCCTCGACCTTGAGCAGCTTGATCCACCACGGCATGAGCAGCAGCGCAATGGCAGCGGCGATGCCAAGCCCCAAAAAAGCCTGATACGTTGGATACGAGGGATTGCCGAACATGGGCTAGCACACACCTTCCACAAAGCGGTCGAGCTCAACAAAGCGGGAACCCTTGACCAGTACAACATCATGTTTTTCAAGCGCGCCGCCCATGCGGTCGAGCACCTGCTGATAATCGGAGAACACCTGGATGCGGTCCTCGTCCATGCCCATCATGCGCGCGGCATCGGCCATAAGCTGGGCCAGCTCACCACCCACGCACGCCAGCATGTCGAGCTTCTTGGCGGCGGCATAGGCGCCCACGAGCTCATGCATGCGAGGAGCCTCATCGCCCATCTCGCCCATCTCGCCCAGGATCGCCATACGAGACCCCGTGCACGAAAGCGAGCACAGCAGATCGAGGCCAGCAGCCATGGATTCGGCACTGGCGTTATAGGAATCGTCGATGACGCGGGCGCCGCTCTTGGCGCGCTTGATCTCCTGGCGGTGACCGGTGATCGTGAGGCCTCTAAAGGCAGCATCGATCTGCTCGGGCGTCACGCCCAGGCGATAGGCAACTGCGGCGGCCTTAACGGCATTTGGGACGGACTGCACGCCGGGGATGGCAAGCATGGTATCGATCGTCTCACCCTGGCCAAAATCGAGCGTAAAGACCGGACGGCCTTCGTCATCAACACGAATGTCGCGGGCGCGGACCTCATCATCGTCCGAGACGCCGGCCAGCATCACGTCGATACCAGCAGGCTGGGCGAACGTATCGCGAATGAACGGTGTAAAGTCGTCCTCGCCGCCCAAAACCAGCAGCGGCAAGAAGTCGCCGGCGGCGCACATACCCTGGACAATCTCGGCCTTAGCGCGGGCGATGTTCTCGCGGCTGCCCAAAATGCCGATGTGAGAGGTACCAATCTTGCTCACGATGGCAAGGTTGGGATTGGCGGACTGGGACAGGCGCTCAATCTCGTGGAAATGGTTCATGCCCATCTCGAGCACCAGGACCTCGGTATCGGCCGGAGCGGAAAGCACCGTGAGCGGCATGCCGATCAGGTTATTGAAATTGCCCTTGGTGGCCCAGACACGATAGCGCTTGGCGAGCACAGCGGCGAGCACGTCCTTGGTCGTCGTCTTGCCGATGGAACCGGTAATGCCAACGACCAGGCAGCCAAGCTCCAGGCGATACGCGTGCGCCAAACGCAGCAGAAACTCCTCGGGATCATCGGTCAGCAGGATGGCGCATCCTTTGTCCTGCGCCAGCGAGACCAGCTCGGCCTCGGGCTCACGCGTCATCACGACGGCGCCGGCACCCGACTGGACGGCACGGGAAGCAAAATCATTGCCGTCGACGTTTTCACCGGGAAAGGCGACGAAAATCGTCCCTTCCTCGACCTGGCGCGAGTCGATAACGCACCCGCGGCATACCCGATCGGCTTCTCCCGTCACGGTTCGGGCCCCTGTTGCGGCCGCGAGGTTGTTGACGGCGATCTCTATCATTGCAGCTCCCCTGTAAACCTAATAATGCTATCGGCGTATTGTATCCCAGCGCCGCACATGCGTGGTGCAGGGCATGTGAACACCCTCATATGGGACAACAAACAACGCCCCAAAGATTGTAACCCCCTACTTCGTGTGCGGGATACCCAGCACGTCGAGCGCGTTGGCCATAATGGACTGGAACGGCACCGCAGCGGCATCTGAGCCGCTCGGCGTTCCGTCGAGCGTGATATAGCACAGCACCTTGGGCGATTGTGCCGGTGCAAAGCCCATAAAGGACGACATGTAGTTCTCCTTGAGGTAGCCGCCGTTCTCGTCGGCACGTTCGGCCGTACCGGTCTTACCCGCCACGTCATAGCCGTCAACCGCGCCGCCAACGCCCGTTCCCTCGGACACGACCGTCTGCATGCACGATGTCACCTGGGATGCGGCATCCTCAGAAATCGCACGCTCGCCTTCGCCCCAGTCCTTCTCGTCGCCCTTGCTGGACTTATAGAAGTGCGGGGTCATCATCACGCCGCCGTTGGCGATACCGCCCACGGCACGTGCGATCTCAATCGGCGAGACGGACAATGCCTGTCCAAAGCTCATCGAGCCCAGCGTGGCGCCGTCATACTGGTCACGCTCCTTGACGATACCCAGGCTCTCGCCCGGAAAATCTACACCGGAGCTATGACCGATGCCCCACTTGTCCACATAGGCGGCAAAGTCGTCGGCACCGATCTTGCGCCCCACCAGGACAAAGCCCACGTTGGACGAACGGCGCATCATCTCGCGCACATCCATGGTCATGGCGTAGTCGCGCTTGTCGGCATCGGTGACGGTATCGTCGCCCACCTTGATGCTCGCCGGCACCTCAAACGACGTACTCGATCGCACGACGCCCAAGTCGAAGCCGGCGCCCGCCACGAGCGTCTTAAAAACCGAGCCGGGCTCGTAGGCGTCGGTGACCAGGCGCAGATTCATATCCTCGGTCTTGGCATTCTCCAGATCGGTCTGGTCGTAGGTCGGGTACGAGCAGGCTGCCAAAATCTCGCCTGTCGTAGGATCGGTGACCAGCGCCGAGCCGTTCTTGGCCTTAGTCTTCTCAACTGCCTCTGCCAGGGCATCCTCGGCCGCACGCTGGATATTGACGTCGAGCGTCGTCACGATATCAACGCCGTCGACCGCAGCCACCTTTTTATAGGCACCGCCCGCGATATAGCTGCCGTCCCTCGCGCGCTCGCGTACGAGAGAACCGTTCGTGCCGGTCAGAAGCTTGTTGTATTGCTTTTCGAGACCCGTCAAGCCGTCGTTGTCTACATTCACTACACCCAGCACCTGCGATGCCAGATTGCCGTATGGATATACGCGCTTCATGGCCTGCTCAAAAAGCACGCCGGGCAGGTTCTTCTTCTCCAGCGCCGCAACATCGTCTTCGTCCACCTGGCGCTTGATATACACCCAGGTTCCATCGGACTCAACGAGCTTGCGGCAGGTCTTTTTATCGATTCCAGTTGCCTTGACCAGCGCCGACACCGTCTTGTCAACATCCTCGACAAGCTGCGGGTTCACGGCGATGTTGCGACATTCGACCGACGACGCCAACACGTTGCCGTTGCGGTCGTAGATGGTGCCGCGTTTGGCATAGAGGGTCTGCGCAAGCAGGCGGCGCGCATCGGCACGCTCGCGCAGTTTATCGGCTTCGACAATTTGATAGTCGGCAAGGCGAAAGACGCCCAAGCCCAAGCCAAGCCCGATGAAGCCCATGACGGCTTTGCGGCGAGGCAGAGGTGCGCCTGTGAGCCATTCGGTCGACGAACTCTTGCGCGACCTGGTGTTATGCACTTGAGGGCCGCCCGAGCCGCGAAGTCGCGACGCCGGGTCGTTGCCACGGGACTGCCCGGCGTTGTAAGATTGCCGACCCGTTCCTTGATAACCAGAACGTCCCCGCGACGAGGGACGTCCAGAACCGCGGCCCCCATCGGAACCGCGGCGATAGTCATTTGTCATACTCAGCTACCGTCTTGCTACTGAGCGGTCGCGGTCGCGTTGGCGCCCGCGGCTGCATCCTGCGAAAAGTCAAGTGTAACGCTCTCGCTGGGCTCCACCATGCCATAAGCGCCCGCAAGGTCGCGAATGCGCGTGTCGGCGCCATAGACCGAATGCATGACCTCCAGGTCGGAGCTCTCATCGGTCGCCTTTTCGAGCGTGCTGGTAAGCTCGGCGTTGCTGTTGAGCACCTGGGCCGTAACGCCGGCGAGCGCCACGCGGGCGACGCCGATCGTCATGAAGATAGCCGCAATGATGCAAAACGTTTTAAGAACGCTCATGAAAACCGGGCTTACCGCCTGGTTTGCCTGACGGCCCGCGCCCGTGTAGACATCAAAGCGCGGCGCGCGCTGCTCACGGGGAGCAACGGGGGCCTGCGGCGTCTCACGATAGGCGGGCATGGCGTTCATATCATAGGCGAGTGCTGCGCTTGAAGTGTTGTAGCCCATGATATGCCGCCTCCCATCCCGAGTACGTTGGTAGTGTGTTTAAGCTTCGTTTATGGTGCGAGCGGGAGGTCCAATATCGCGCGGTCGCGCCTACAGACGCTGCGCCACGCGGATTTTGGCTGATCTCGCCCGAGGGTTGCGCTCAACCTCATCAGGCTGGGCAACCAAGGGTTTGCGGGTGATGACCTTGAGTATCGGCACGTTGCCGCACACGCACACCGGAATCTCCGGCGGACACGTGCACCCCTGGCTCATCTCCTTAAAGTGGTTCTTTACGATACGGTCCTCGAGCGAGTGATACGAGATGACGCAGATACGTCCGCCCGGGTTGAGCCACCTGGTGGCGGCATCAAGCCCTCGTTCGAGCACATCGAGCTCGTGATTGACCTCGATGCGAATGGCCTGGAAACTTTTCTTGGCCGGGTGTCCGCCATGCCGACGAGCGGCAGCCGGGATACCCGCCTTGATGATCTCGACAAATTGGCCGGTGGTTTCGATCGGTTCTTGCTCGCGGCGGCGCACGATCTCGCGCGCGATCTGCGAGGCGAACTTCTCTTCGCCGTAGACGCGTAGAATCCGGGCGAGGTCGTGTTCGTTATAGGTGTTGATGACCTCAGCTGCGTTTAAGGTGTTATTGCCCGGATCCATCCGCATGTCCAATGGGGCGTCCTCGTTATACGAAAAGCCCCTGCCAGGGATATCGAGTTGCGGTGACGAAACGCCCAAATCGAACAGGAAGCCATCGACCCCGGGCACCTCGGCCGAGCAAAGCAGCTCGTCCAAGTCGCCGAAGTTGCCCTTCAGCAGCCGGTGCGGAACGCCGGGAACCTCGCGGTCCAGACGGGCGCCAGCGGCCTCGAGGGCCATGTCGTCCTGATCGACGCCGAGCAAAAGGCCCGTCTCCCCCACCTGCGCGGCCATCTTTACCGAATGGCCGGCACCGCCAAGGGTGCAATCGCAGACAACGGAGCCGCTCTTTAGCCGCAGCGACTCAAGCACTTCGCCGAGCATGACAGGTTCATGCCGATATTCTTGTGTCAAGATCCCACGCTCCATCCGTTACCCGTGCCTTGCCCTTACGAGAAGAAGAGGTCCAGCAGGGCCTCATCGTCATCGTCCTCATCGGCCGCGGCGCGATCCCAAACCTCAAGGTGGTCGTAGTTGCCCACAACCGTGACCTCGCGGTCGAGGTTCGCCTGCTTGCGGAGAGACTCGGAAAGACCGATACGACCGGCGCTGTCCACGTCCATCGACGTGGTGCGCTTGTTGATCGCCCTCATGAGCTTCTGGTCATTAATGTCACGCGGGTTAAAACCCTCGTGGCCCTCACGACCCGCGAAGAGTCCTTCGACCCACTTATCGAAGGCCTCGGCAGAGAACACGTACAGAGCATCGACATCCAGGGCTTTGAACACGCGAACGTGCTCTCCAAGCTCCTCGCGAAGGGGTGCAGGCAGGGACAGACGACCTTTTGCATCGAGATTGCGCTCGTATGCACCAGTCATTCCCATGTGCGCCCTCCCCTCGGTTACTCAGATGGCACGTACGCGGGGAACCACCCCGCCTGTCGACGTCATTAATAATATGGGGAACCGCCCCATTTTTCAACACCTTTCCCCACCCCTTCCCCCACCCCGCCCCACCACTCCACCCACCATATATCGCAAAACACCCCAAGCATATGTTCGAAAACACAATATGTTGTGTTTACAGCAACGGCGGGATGCCACCTGTGGCACCCCGCCGTTCAACCTCAACCTTCAAGTTGACCTTGAGGCGATTTTTACGTCCCCTTACATGCCGTTCACATCGCCCCCAAACTCCCCCACCCACGACACACACGGCCCACCACCGCGTCGGTGTCTGGCGAAAAATGGGACGGGCCCCAGATTGCCCATGCGCGCAAAAGTGCGTCTCGGCAATCTGGGGCCCGTCCCCTTTAATATTTATAAATATGCAGGTCAGCGAGGTGCTAGCGATGTGCCAGCGGATGCGCCGCCAGATAGACCTCGGTCAGTTGCGTACGATCGACATGCGTGTAGACCTGCGTGGTCGATATATCGGCATGTCCCAAGATCTCCTGTAGCACACGGAGGTCTGCGCCGCCCGCAAGCATATGGGTGGCAAAGGAGTGACGCAGCGTATGGGGATGGAGCCCCACCAGTCCCACCTGGCGCCCGTAGCGCTCACAGATGGCATGGATGCCCTGGCGCGACAGACGGCGGCCGTTCTTATTTAAAAAGACCGCCGAGGTCTCGGTTCCGCGGGCATGGGCCGCCAAGCGAGAACGCCCCTCAGTTACATAAAGCGTCAGAGCTCGCGCCGCGCTTCCTACCAGCGGGGACAGGCGTTCCTTCGAGCCCTTACCACGAACGAGCACAAAGCCATCGTCGATATGGATATCGCCCACATCGAGCCCCACCAACTCGCTCACACGCAAACCGCATCCGTAGAGCACTTCCAAGATGGCATGGTCGCGCAAGCCCATCTCGCCCTCGGGGAAGTCTTGATCGAGCAGCGCCGAGACATCCTCCACCGATAGATACTCCGGCAAACGCTCAGCCTTTTTAGGCAGGCGCAACGCCGCCGTTGGATTTTGGGCCACAGCCCCATCGCGCACCAAAAAGGCATGCAGGCCCTTCACGGCCGCAAGCGCACGCTCCACCGAGGCATCCGAATAGCCCCCATCGCGACGGTCGGCGACAAAGCCCTCCACGACCTGACGGGTCACCTCTTCAAAAGACACAATACCCGCCCGCTCCAGATAGGCGCAGTACGTCGTCAGGTCACGACGATAGGCCGCAATCGTGTTGCGCGCCAAACCCCGCTCGACCGCGAGGTAATCGAGATACTCCCCCGCCGCCACGGCGAGCGACGAGGGAGTAGCTTCGGTATGTTCCTTATTCGCCGGCACCCTTAGTCCGTAGCGAGGTTCATGGGCGTCACCTGCAGACGGTCGACACCCTCGTGCTGGCCGATCGAAGCGCGCACGAACTCGCGGAACAGCGGCTGCGGGTTGGTCGGGCGGCTCTTGAACTCGGGATGAGCCTGGGTTGCCACATACCACGGATGCACGTCGCGCGGCAGCTCGACCATCTCGACCAGGCGCTCGTCGGGCGACAGACCCGAGATAACCAAGCCGGCGTCCTCGAGCTGGTCACGGAAGGCGTTGTTGAACTCAAAGCGATGACGGTGACGCTCGTAGACGAGCTCCTCGCCATATGCCTCGCGAGCAAGGGTATCGGCGGCGAGCTTACACGGATAGGCGCCCAGGCGCATGGTGCCGCCCTTCTCGGTCACGTCCTCCTGCGAGCTCATCAGATCGATGACGCTAAACGGGCCGTCCGGATCGAACTCGGAGGAGCTGGCGCCGGCAAGGCCGACGACGTTGCGGGCGAACTCGCACACGGCCACCTGCATACCCAGGCAAATGCCCAGATACGGAATCTTGTGCTCACGGGCAAACTCGGCCGCGAGGATCTTGCCCTCCAGGGCGCGCTTGCCAAAGCCGCCGGGGACCAGGATGCCCGAGGCGTCGCCCAGAACCTCGGAGACATTCTGCTCGTCGAGGCTCTCGCCGTCGACCAGCTGGACGTCCACATGGCGATCGTAGAAGACGCCCGCATGGTGCAGGGCCTCGATAACCGACAGGTACGCATCGGGCAGCTGCGTGTACTTGCCCACGACAGCGATCTTCACCTTGTCGGCGTGATGGTTGGCGTGATTCTGTTTGCGCAGGAACTCGTTCCACTCGCTCATGTCGCGCTCACGCGGGTCCAGACCCAGGCGCTCGCAAATGCGCAGGTCAAAGTCCTGCTCGGCAAGCAGCTGCGGAACATCGTAAATGCTCGCGCAGTCCTCGTTGGTAAAGACACAATCGGTGTCGACGTCGCAGAAGCTTGCGATCTTTCCGCGGATAGCGTCATCGATATGGTGGTCGGAGCGCAGCACGATGATATCGGGCTGGATGCCAAAGCTGCGGAGCTCCTTGACGGAATGCTGCGTGGGCTTGGTCTTGACCTCGTGGGCGGCGGCGATATAGGGAACGAGCGACACGTGGATGTAGCAGACGTTCTCGGGGCCGGCCTCCTTGCGGTACTGACGGATGGCCTCGACAAACGGTTGGGACTCGATGTCGCCGATCGTGCCGCCCAGCTCGGTGATGACTACATCGGAGCCGGTCTGCTCCTCGATGCGGCGGAACTTGTCCTTAATGGCATTGGTGACGTGAGGAATCACCTGCACGGTACCGCCCAAAAAGTCGCCGCGACGCTCGCGGGCGATCAAGCTCTTATAGATGGCGCCGGTCGTAAAGTTGGAATCGCGGGTCAGGTTCTCATCAATAAAACGCTCGTAATGACCCAGGTCCAGGTCGGACTCGTAACCATCCTCGGTAACGAAGACCTCACCATGCTGGAAGGGGCTCATGGTACCGGGGTCGACGTTCAGATACGGATCGGCCTTCTGCATCGTTACTTTGTAGCCACGCGACTTGAGCAGACGGCCCAGCGAGGCCGCGGTGATACCCTTGCCCAGAGACGAAACCACGCCACCGGTTACGAACACGTGCTTGGTCATATTGAGTTACCTGCGCTTCCCGTAGAAGTTGTTTATCCACATCTTACGGGTCTTCATTGTAATACTCTCGCCGCGGACCGTTCGCAATTTTTCTCGCGTGAGATTGCATTTCTCAATCTTGAAACAAAACGCCGCCCGGTTTCCCAGGCGGCGTCGCTATGGCAAGGGTTACATGCTGCTATCGATCAGCAACCTCGTCCTCAAGCATTTCTTGAACGAGCATGCCGGTACGGACGCCCTCAAGATACCACTCGCCACGTTCGGTGAGGCAAATGCCATTTGCAAGCTGACCGCCGTCGTCGCTATAACGCGAGACGACATCAATCATGCCTTCGGAATCCAAGCGATCGATTGCGGCGCGGGCACGATACGGCGAAACCCCCACGCGCTCGGCAAGCGTTTTGCGCGAGAAACCATACGGCCCGCCATTGTCTTCGGTTTGCTGGTCGATCTCCATCAACACCAGCACCTCGACACGCTTCATATCGTTGACACTCGCACGACCCTTGCCCGCCATAGCAGCCTCCTCAAACCGAGCACGAGCATCTAACGCGCCGTGCGCGACCGACACACCTCACGATGGCAGGTAATATCCATCATGCGGCATCCCGCTAAGGATGAAACAGTTACGGTTATTGTATACCGCTCAAATTGTTTCTAGGCAGGTAAACAGCTATTTTTCGCCGAAATAGGCGCTTTATTGATCAAAAAGCCGTACCGGGCGCTAACCCGATACGGCCAAAATGCAATGCAATTACCGCGGTGCTTCAAACTTAGCGATGGAAGAAACCGCGGCGCTCAAACTTGGGCTCGCAGCACACGTTGATACCCAGTTTGCGCAGTACCGTCTCGTCCGTCGGCGAGATAATCACGCTAAAGAAGGCATCGCAACCGCGCAGCTGCTCCAGGCCCGAAAGGACGCGAGCGGCCGTCTCACTCGTGGCCGAGGTGATCGACAGCGCCATAAGCGTCTCGTCGGTGTGGAGGCGCGGGTTTTTGCTGCCCAGGAAATGCGTCTTGAGCTTGCTGATGGGCTCGATCGCTTCATCGCTAATGACCTCGAGCTCAAGGTCGACGCCCGAGACATGCTTAAGTGCATTCATGATGAGCGAGCTCGCGGCGCCCAGGCGCGTGGAAGTCTTGCCGGTCACCACGGAGCCATCGGGCATGACCATGGCACCCACGGGACCACCCGTCAGCTGCTCCCTGGTGAGGGCCGCCGAGCGCGCCGGTGAGTAGTTCTTATCGATGCCGGCTTTCTTCATAATAATCTTGAGACGGTCGACTTGCTCATCGCCCACGCCGGTACGGCGCACATTTTCGACCGCGGTAAAGTAGCGGCGGACGATCTCCATCTTGGAAGCGTCGCGGCAGGCATCGTCATCGGTGATGGCAAAGCCGACCATATTGACGCCCATGTCCGTAGGGCTCTGGTAGGGGCTCTTGCCCAGGATCTTTTCCATCAGGGCACGGACCACCGGGAAGGCCTCGACGTCGCGGTTGTAGTTGACCGTGGTCTTGTTGTAGGCCTCAAGGTGGAACGAATCGATGATATTGGCGTCGTCGAGGTCAGCCGTGGCGGCCTCGTAGGCAATATTGACCGGATGCGTCAGGGGAAGATTCCAGACAGGGAAGGTCTCGAACTTGGCATAGCCGGCGGCCGTGCCATGCTTGTGCTCGTGATAGAGCTGAGACAGGCAGGTGGCAAGCTTGCCCGAGCCAGGACCGGGGGCAGTGACCACGACGAGCGGTCGGGTGGTCTCGACAAACTCGTTCTTGCCGTAGCCATCGTCGGACACGATCAGATCGACATCGTGCGGATACCCCTCGATGGGATAGTGCAGCTTGGCGGGAATACCGAGCGCGTTCAGGCGGTTGCGGAACACATCGGCAGCGGGCTGGCCGGCGTACTGGGTGATGACCACAGCCGCGACAGCAAAGCCGTTGCCGCGAAACAGGTCAACCAGGCGCAGCACATCCTCGTCATAAGTAATGCCGAGGTCACCACGAGCCTTGTTTTTCTCGATGTGGTTCGCGTTGATCGCGATGATAACCTCGACATCGTCGGCGATACTCTTGAGCATGCGGAACTTGCTGTCCGGTTCAAAACCCGGCAGCACGCGGCTCGCATGATAGTCATCGAACAGCTTACCGCCAAACTCCAAATAGAGCTTGCCACCAAACTGCGAGATGCGCTCCTTAATGTGAGCAGCCTGCAGCTCGATATACTTCGCGTTGTCGAAACCCTGGCGCATATATGGCTCCCGTCCCGTTTCCATTTAATGTTCTAGGCGATTATAACGGAGCCCGCCCTCCCCGATACCCAGACCATCAACAGGCACCAACCAAACACGCCCACCGCAACCACCGGGGACCCAGGGTAGATCATTTGGGACGGGAAACAAGGCACTCAGCGCCAACAATGAAAACGTCACAGGCAGAGCCAAAGCCAGCGAACGGGCACCAGAGCGAGCAAGCTACCCCCCCTGCACCAACAATGGCAGCGCCGCAGGTGGAGCAAAAGTCAGACACTATGACCCAATCCAGGGGCACGGAAACGACAGGAGCCCCCGCTCGTGACCGCGGGTCGGGGCTGCGACAATGTTGTTGAAGTGCCAGAGGCGCAGCCGCGCCGCAACGAGGTTGGGAGGCTCCCGTGCCTAGATATTCTACCGCCTTCGGAATGGACGTACACCTCAGGTCCACCACCGTCTGCGCGCTCGACGCGGAGACGGGCGAGGCCGTGACGAGGAGGTTCCGCGGCAACCCCTGGGGCGAGGTCGCGGAGTGGATGTCGGGCTTCCCCGGCCCGTCGCTCGCCGCCTACGAGAGCGGCTACCTCGGCTTCGCCCCGCAGAGGGAGCTCTCCGGGCTCGGCGTCGACTGCGTCGTCGCGGCCGTCTCCAAGGTCCCGAGGTCGGCGGCAGACTTCTCGTCCAAGAACGACCGCAACGACGCGGCCAGGATGGCCAAGGCGATACTGTCGCACGATATCTCCCCGGTATGGGTGCCGTCCCCCGAGATCGAGGGGCTCAGGGACCTCGCCGGGGCCCACGACGCGGCGACCGCGAGGCTCGCGGCGGCGAAGCAGCGGCTCCTGGCGTTCCTGGCCCGCCGTGGCTACGCCTACGGCGGCACGACGCCGGCCGGAAACCCCCGGAGGTACTGGACGTACGACTTCCTCAGGTGGCTCGACAAGGTTTGGCCCGCCGACGACGGCGGCATCCGGGCGCTTGCGGCGCTGAGGAACGAGGTCGAGGCGGCCGCCGAGACGCGCGACGACCTCCTCGCCGAGTACAGGGCCGCCGTCGCGGCGGGCCCCCTCTCGGCGGAGGTCGAGGCGCTCCAGTCGATCAAGGGGTGCGGGTTCGCGCTCGCCGCCGCCTTCGCGTCCGAGGTCGGCGACTTCTCGAGGTTCCGCTCCGGCAGGCAGGTGACGTCCTACTTCGGCCTCGCCCCGAAGCAGAGGTCGAGCGCGGACTCCGTGCGCCTCGGCGGGATCAGCGGGGCCGGCAACGCGCTCGTCAGGAGGTTGGCAGTCGAGGGGTCCTGGAGCTACGTCCAAGCGAGCCACCAACCGAAGCTGATGCCCAAGGGCAGCGGCGTCCCGCTCGAGGTAAGGATGCACGGGAGGAAGGGTTCCGAGCGCCTGCTCCGGCGCCGCGAGGAGATGCTCGCCAGGGGCATGCCCCAGGCGAAGGCGAACGCCGCCACCGCCGCCGAGCTCGTGAGGTGGCTGTGGGCCCTCGGCGCGATGTGCCGGGAGGCAACCGAATAGACATAGCCCCCGTCCCGGCGAGCCGGGCAGCCTTCGGGGATACCCCCGCTTTCGCTGGGCGCGCGGCAGCGGCCGCATGCGCGTAGTCAGACTTGGGGAGCCCCGCCGAAGGAGAGGAGTGCGGGCCGACAGAACGGTATCCGCGGATATGAGACTGAGCCGAAGGCGTCGACGGCATGCCGGGGGCGGACCGGGACGGGTTCAACGGCGGGCCCCGCCGACCGATTGCAAGCGGTCGGCGGGGCCATTGTGGCTCTTGACAGCGGATTGGGTCATATGAGCGAAAGCCCACCAGAGCGAGCAAAGTGACGTGAAAGAGGAGGGCATAGGCCTTTTGGCCATGCCCGACGATTGAACGTCAGATTGACGCTCTGGCGGGCTTGCAGCGTCGAGTGGTTCCGGCGTTTGGTAAAACGCCGGAACACAAGAGCGCCCCCTCCCGCGCACGGAACGGGAGGGGGCTAAAGGTAGGAGTCTACCGGTGGGTTGACCCCACCGGACAGACGATGACCAGGTGATCCTTTACAGGATCGTCAAGGTTTCCGTGGGGTACCCGTTGGGTACTTAGATCAGCACGCAGGCGACGGTCAGGATGACGGCGCAGACGACGGAGAGAGCGACAATGAGCTTAAGGGCAAACTTGAGCCAGGTCGTCCACTCGATCTTGGCCAGGGCGAGACCGCCCATGATGGCGCCGGAGGTCGGGGTGAACAGGTTCACGACACCGATGGCGGCAGAGAAGATCATGACCATGACCTCGGGCGAGAAGCCGAGCTTAACAGCCAGCGGTCCCATGATGGGCATGGAGACGGTAGCCATACCGGAGGTCGAGGGGATCAGGAAGGACAGGCCGAAGTAGACCAGGAAGCTCATGGGAGCGAAGATCACGCCGGACAGGCCAGCCAGAGCATTGGCGGCAGCGTCGAGGACGAAGACGTCGAGGCCGGTGTTAGCCATGAGGACGGAGATACCACGGGCGAGGGCGATGACGAGAACAACGGACATCATGTCGGCAGCGCCGGTGATAAAGGTGTTAACGATCTGCTTCTCGGACAGGCCACCGATGATACCGATCAGGACGGCCATGAGGAAGAACCAGGTGGAAGCCTCGTCGAAGTACCACTGGCCAATGGGCAGGCCGGTGATCAGGGCAGACCAGCCCTGGACGACGGCGTTACCGTCGGCGTCGTAGACAGCGCCAGCGTCGAAGAAGTTGGCGACGCCCTCGTTGAGGTCGGCCAGCGGAATGAAGCCGACGATCATGACGACGAAGGTGAAGGCGAAGGCGATCAGAACACCCTTCTGACGACCGGTGAGCTTGACCTCCTTGTGGACCTCGGAAGCAGCCTTGCCGTGAGCCTCTTCGGCGTCCTTGAGCTCCTGCATCGACAGGATGGTGGAACCCTTGTCAGCCTTGACCTTCTTGGCGTAGCTCATCACGAAGAAGATGGACATAGCGGTAGTGACAATCCACAGGACGGCACCGAGGCCGATGATGATGGACTGGTTGACCTCAATGCCAACGCCGGTCAGAGCGTCGACGGCAGCGCCGACGGCGAACGGGTTAACCGTGGAGCCCAGGCAGCCGCAGCCAGCGCCGAGCAGGACGGTAGCGGCACCGACCATGGGGTCGAAGCCAGCGGCCATCATGGTAGCGGCGAGCAGGGCGTAGAAGGGAACGGTCTCCTCGCACATACCATAGGTGGTACCACCGAGGGAGAAGATGAGCATCAGCACGGGAATGAGCATAATCTCGTTGCCCTTAAGCTTCTGCACCAGAACGGCGATGCCGTTGTCCAGGGCGCCGGTCTCGGTCATCATGCCGAGGAAGCCGCCCAGGATCATAACGAAGAGGCAGACGGGCAGAGCGTCAGCGAAGCCCTTAATCGGGGCGGTGCAGAAATCGCTCAGACGGGCGGCAGTAACCGCGCCGCCGGACGTGCCGGAGACGATAACGGTAATCACTGCGACAATTGCCAGCAGAGCAAGAAGAATGGTGAACGATGAAGGCATACCGCGCTTTTTCTTAGCGGTCTCAGTCATAGTTCTCATCCCCCCTTCATAAATCATTTACTGATCTCGCCAGAAGCGGCTCTTCCGTGCCGTGCCTGCCGCTTGATGCGAGATTATTACCAGATAAAACTGCTCGGGGTGTGCAGCAATACACCCCGAGCGAGATGCTAGATGCTCTTACTTGAGCGTGGCGTACATGACAGCCTTGATGGTGTGCATGCGGTTCTCGGCCTCGTCGAAGACCTTGGAAGCGGGGCTCTCGAAGACCTCGTCGGTGACCTCCTGCTCGGTGATGCCGAACTGCTCGCACTTCTCGGCGCCAATGGTGGTGTTGGTGTCGTGGAAGCTGGGCAGGCAGTGCAGGAAGATGGCACCCGGGTTGGCCATAGCCATGACCTCGGAGGTGACACGATACGGGGTGAGCTGAGCGATGCGCTCGGCCCAGACCTCGTCGGGCTCGCCCATGGAGACCCACACGTCGGTGTAGATAACGTCGGCACCGGTGACGCCGTCCTTGACGTCGGTGGTCAGCTTGATGGTGCAACCGTTGGCCTCGGCGATGGGCTTGCAGGCCTCGATGACGTCGTCGGCGGGCATGCACTCCTCGGGGCCGCAGGCCACGAAGTTCATGCCGAGCTTGGAGCAGACGACCATGAGGGAGCGAGCGACGTTGTTCTTGCAGTCGCCCATGAAGACGAGGGTCTTGCCCTTGATGTCGTAGTTGAAGTTCTCCTGGACGGTCAGGATATCGGCGAGCATCTGGGTGGGATGCCACTCAGTGGTCAGGCCGTTCCACACGGGCACGCCGGACTTAGCAGCGAGCTCCTCGACGTCGTCCTGGGCAAAGCCACGGAACTCGATGCCGTCATACATGCGGCCGAGAACGCGGGCGGTGTCCTCGATGGACTCCTTCTTGCCCATCTGCGACGAACCGGGATCGAGATAGGTCACGCCCATGCCCAGGTCCATGCCGCCGACCTCGAAGGCGCAGCGGGTACGAGTGGAGGTCTTCTGGAAGAGCAGAACGATGTTCTTGCCCTCGAGATAGCGATGCGGAACGCCAGCGCGCTTCATATCCTTGAAGTTCTTGGAGAGCTTGAGCAGGTACTCGATCTCCTCGGTGGTGAGGTCGAGAAGCTTGAGGAAGCTACGGCCGGAGAGGTTAACACCCATGGTTCGATTCCTTTCGAAGAAATGAATTACGTAAGTATCAGTGTTGCCCGTTTAACGGGCGAAGCCGGTGCGGTTGTAGGGGGACCGCACCGGAAACGGAAAGACTTAGAGGTCCTCGCGCCAGAAGGGCATGCTCATGCAGCGCGGGCCGCCGCGGCCGCGGGAGAGCTCGGCGGAGGGCACGACGAGAAGGTCCAGGCCCTCCTTGTACAGCACGTCGTTGGTGACGGT